>NZ_JBNPON010000015.1:0-53522 GCF_050315195.1 Clostridium sp. SGI.024
ACTGTGCACTAATTTTTAGTGCGACAGCTCCTAAATTATATCAATAACTTTTACTTCTTAATTATTCACTATTTCTATACTATTTGAGACATAATTTTTGGTACATAATTTTGTGTTTCCTCTGGCATTTTATACAAATCACTTGGAGAATTTACTCCTCTTCTTGCCATTGTTCCTGGTCCTGCATTATACGCCATAAGAGCCATTTCAACATTTCCATTATACTTATCTAAATAGGACTTAATATGTTTAACTCCAGCATTTATATTTTCATCAATATCGAAAGGATTTTTAACACCATAAGCTTCACTATTAAAAGCCATTAATTGCATAAGTCCCTTTGCTCCAACACCGGACTATGCATTAGGATTAAAGTTTGATTATTGTTTTATAATAGCTAGTATTAGATTTTTATTTTCCCCCACTCTCAATATTATAACTATTATTAATCTCGTCTATAATATATTATTCTTGAGACTTAACCTGAAATTCTAAATCAAAATAGTCCTCATAATTTAAACTTTTATAATAGCTCTTACTCAATACTAGAACTCTATAATTTCCAGGAGTAAATGGTAGGAAGGTATAATAATTTTTCTTACTATAAGGTTGTACCCTTAACCAATTTCCCTTTTCCATAATATAAAATTCATAACATACATCTTTGCCACCTTCACTTGTTGCTTCAAAGGTTATTTCCTTACCTACTAAAATCTCATGAGATCCTAAGCTAACCTTAGTATTTGTTATTGGTATAGCTTCATTTACATAAATTGATACTTCTTTTTTCACATCATATTCTTCTTTACATTGTACATTTTTAGCATAAATATCAAAAGTATATTTCCCAGGACATTTAGGTTTAACCTTAATATATTTACTAGCAATAAATCCTGTATCTTCAACTTCATGTCCATTTATTTTAGTTACATATCTTAGTAATGTATTCTTTGTATTTTGAGTTATTATTTCAATTTCTATTTTATCTCCTACTAAATAGGCTTCTTTTCCCTCTAACAACACATAATCAATTTCTGCTTCTTGATAATCCTTTACTTTGAAAAATATATAATCATGAGCATCATATTCTCTAGAAGAATATTTATCAATTACTCTAACTTCTACTTCATACTCTCCACTTTCTTCTGGAGTAAAGTTAACCCAATTAGTAACTCCATAATTACTTCTTTCTTTTTCAATCCCATCTTTATATACTACAAAGGAATATTGAAGATGTGTTCCTCCTTCTGCCTTTACCTTTAAGTTTATAGGAAATCCCTTAATACATCCTCTAGTTTTGCTTGCACTAACATCTATAATTTTTACAGGTCTTTCACCCTTTTTATCTATTTTAAAAAGTATATCTTTTTTATCTTCATAATCTCCCTGAAAAGAAATGTCTTTTACTTTTAATGATATTTTATACTCTCCATCTGCTTTAGTTTCCCAATTAAAATTATTAGATCTTATATATCCACTATCTTCAGCAACTGGTCCTTCTACTATATACCTATATAAAAGTTCTTTGCCTCCCTTTACTGAAGCTTTAAATAAAATATTATTTCCACACAATTGTGGTGAGCTTAATTCTGAAGTAAAACTTTTAATTTTAATTTCTTCATAAGGTTTTATTGAATAAATCATAGCAGCTCTATCATCATAAGGCTTATTAGAGAAAATATCCCTTACATAACATAGTAGCTTGTACTCTCCCTCTTCTCTCTCTGATATAGATACTATATTCTTTGTAGAATAATCTTGAATGCAATTAATTCTTCCATTTAAATCTACTCTTAAAAATTTATATAGAATGGTTCTAGACTTCTCATAATTTACTCCAACTTTAAAAATAAGTTCTTCACCTACTAAAAGATTGTTAGATAAACACTTAAAAGAAGTTATTTCACTTGTTGGTTGATTATTTACTTTAAATTTAACTGTTGTGAAATCATCTACATTATTCTCTGAAGAAGGTCTCTTACACTCTATTAATATTTCTTCTTCGCCAATCCTTCTAGTTGTAAAAGTAAACTTATTTTCTGTACTGTAATCTTTTAGAGGTTCCCAACCTTGGCTACCCTTAATCCAAAATCTATATAATAAAACTTCTTCATCCTCTGGAGAAAATATATCTAAATTAACCTTTTCTCCAAGAATTAAACTTGTCTTATCAATTATTACGTCTTGTATTAATTTATTTTTAGTTTCTTCATCCTCAATAATTTCTTTGACATTTAAATCATTAATCTTATACTTCATTCTCAAAGTGTTAGTATTACCTGAATTCCTATCTATAGTTTGAACCATTATCATATAATTTCCTGGACTTTCAGGCTTCCACCGGCACTCTGGCTCCTTAGAATAATCTCGTATTTGCTTCCAAGTAAAACTTCTTTCATTAGGAACTCCCACTAAAAATTTATACTCTAAATTTTCTTCTTCTTCTGAAATTGCCTTTATGTTAATTTCCTCATTTATAGCAGATGGACTATCTTTATCAAAAACTATATTTATATCACTCATACCCTCTCACCTGTTTTTCTCAATATTACATATTATTATTATACATTTATTCCATAAAAATACATAACGAATTTTGTCATCTATATATAAAAATAAGGATAAACCGTAATTTATATTTCTACAGTTTATCCCCTTATATTACTTTCTATTAGCTTTATTAAGTTTTTCTCTAATCTTAAATCGTCTTCTTTTGTCCTTTTTTTAGGATTATTGGTTCTTCCACCTGCACGTCTTATTTTTTGAGATATATGTCTTTCCTCTAATAATCTATCAATATTTTCTTCATTATAATAATAACCTTTAGGATTTATTACGTAGGCTTTTTTACCTAAAGCAATAGCTGCCACTCCATAATCTTGACTAATTACTATATCTTTTTCTTTGCATACATTTATTACATACATATCTACACTTTGAAATCCACTATCAACTACCTTAACTTCTCCATATTCTAAATATATATAATGGTTAATATCACAAAAAACTATTAATTCCAGATTATATTTCTTTGATATACTTTCAATAATGGAGATTCCTGGACAAGCATCTCCATCTACTATAATTCTCATTATTTTAATTTTTCCCTCCTTGAAATGCTTAGTTTATTTTTTGATAATTATATCTCTAATTATATCACTTTATATTTATATATAAAATTATTTTAATTAAAGCACTCTTAAAGTTCTTGGCTATAGTCATTCAATGGAATCAAAAAAAGATAGATATTATATTCTTTGCTCAGTCGCAGGCTCCAAGTCGCTAGAACATAATATCTATCTCCTTATACACTGAAGGAAAGCAGTGTACTTAGCTTTCCAATTCATCATATTAAAAATTTTTATTCTATAAAGTTAATTGGATTTTCCTTCATATTTAAGTCTAAATATGAAGTATCCTCATCTTTTATAAGAGAAAAAGCTTTTCCAAAAGATACTTCTGTTAATTCAGTATATTGACAATGTAGCATTTCTAAAAGTAACGGAAATCCAATTGCCAAAGAGTCTGCTCCAGCTCTAATAGCAAGCTCTGCATCTTTAATAGTTCTGACACTGGCTGCTAGAATTTCTGGAGAAGATTCCATTTTATCATAGATTTTTCTTATTGTTTTTATTGTAGTCTCCATATCTAAGCCATATTCTATACCCCTGGCAATAAATGGAGAAATTGCAAATGCATTAACTTGTGCTGCAATAACAGCTTGCCAAACTGTATATAGTCCCGTAGCTATACACTTTATCCCCATATCACTTAGTATTTTTATTGCTTGAAATCCATCAGATGTGGAAATAATTTTCACTCCAACCCTAGGAGATAATGAGCAAAGATCTAAAGACTTTCTAACAATATCATTGTAATCTTTCCCATGTACTGAAGGGAAAACAGGTAAATTGTCACTTTCATCTAGCATTTTTTGTGTACATTCCTTTAAGGAAGTATTCTCTCCGTAAGTCCTCAATATACTGTTTGCATTAGTTAATATTGCAGGAACCCCTAGTCTAGCAGCCAATACCATATTTTCTTTATTATTGACTCCAATATAAATCTTCATTTTTATTTTCAGATATATTTAATATATCTGACCTCCTTTCTATATTAAAAGTAGCCATATTTATATCTTACACCTTCTCATAAGCTTATATTTGATTAATGCTTGCTTTCAAGGAATTTATAATGTTAACTCCAGAGCTTGTACCTATTCTCTCAGCACCTAAATGAATCATTTTAAGAAAACAGTCTGAATCACGTATCCCACCTGCCGCCTTTATCTTAATTGAGGGAATGGCAACATCTCTCATAAGCTTTACATCTTCATAGGTAGCCCCTGATGTACCAAAACCTGTAGATGTTTTTATAAAATCAGGATGAACTTCGTTAGCTATCTCACACATTTTAATTATTTCAGCATTATCTAAATAGCAATTTTCAAATATAACTTTAGAAGTTACTTTAATTTCCCTACATAAAGTAACAATCTTGCTCATTTCTTTCTTTAGATAGTCATAGTTTTTTTCTTTTACCTCTGAAATGTTTATAACATAATCAATTTCAGTAGCACCATTATTAATTGCGTCATCTATTTCAAATAATTTTGTTTCTATGCTTGTTTGTCCTAATGGAAAGCTTATTGCTGCACCTATTCCAATGTCAGTACCTGATAGAATATTACTACAAAGCTTGCAGTGTACAGAATTAATTGCTACCATTTTAAAATTATATGTCTTAGCTTCTAAACATAACTTTTCTAAATCTTTATAAGAAGCATAAGGTTTTAAATTAGTATGATCAATTAATCTACATAATTGATTTATAGAAAAATTTTTATCCATCTTTAATCACTTCCTTATATAAAAGGATGTATTTCAAGCTGATTTACCATAGTTTTCACCTTAATATTTTTACCATCCCCCATTATTTTTTAATAAAATCAGAAAGAGCTAAATAAATATTATTTAGTTGGTCTATATCACACTGAGAATCCTCTTTTGTTCTAGTATTTTCCACTATATACTCTCCATTAGATTCTTTACCTCTAAATATCATAATTCCATTTGAATATAAAGATAGTGGCGACTTATTATATTCCTCATCATTTAATTTCAGTATTTTTAAATCAAAATAATTGCTTAAACTTTTTATTAAAGTACTATTGTTTAATTCTTTTTTTTCATTAAAGGCTACATAAATATTTTCACCTTCAGCTATGCAATCTAAAATTATCAATTGTGGGTTTTTATTGTTGAATTTATCTAGCAATTCTTTTAATCTCTCATAACCTTTGTAGCCTTCTGCTGTATTATCTAAAAACACATATGCTGTTTTTCTTGAAGATACATTTACATATTGAGCTAATTTAAACAATACTGTTATTCCACCTGTATTTTTATTAAAGTTATAAAAATTAGCATATCCTTTATTAAGCTTTACTACTAAGATCATAACAATTACTATTAAAGCATATAATATTAGTCTTATATTCTTAGTAACATATTTTAAATAATATATACCTAATCCACATATAATTGTGGCTATTATACTGATTATAAGCACTATGATAATATTCTTTTTTTCTTGTTTTCTATTTTTTTCCCAATCTAAAGGGTGATATATAAATTTTGAAAAAAGTATCTTCCTTGGAGTATCATAGCCAGCTACAATTATTTTTTTAGCCGTCTTTAAGTTTCCCACCACTAAACTCATTTCTTTATCGATTCTATTTGAATACTTATCAGCAGAGCATTCTATATTATTCTTTAATAGTTCTCCACCTATATAATTTATGAATTTTGACCTCTGCTTAAAAGTTAATCTTTTAGCTGCAGAAGTACTAAACAATATAAATGTTTTTCTCATAGCAATACCTCTATATTAGATTAAATAGTTCTACATTTTACATTCTACATTTTTAATAAAGGAGCTGTTGCCACAGCTCCATTTTAAATGTTACTTAATATATTTATAGTAATCTTATTAAAACTCCTACTGTTGCTATTAGTACATAGATTAACATAACCTTTAGAGCAGAAAATCTCTTCTTTGATATTAACCAATATCCTAAGAATACTAACAATACAGGTATTAATTTAGGAAATAGTCCATCTAAAACCTCTTGAATAACAACTGTCTTATATTCACTAACATATTGAGCAGTTATATTAAACTTTACATAATTAGCAGTAATTGCACCAGTTACAGTAAGTCCTGCAACAGTAAGTGAGTTTTGAATCAAAGTCATCTTTTTTCCAAGTAAATTATCAACAACACTTTCCCCTAAGTTATAACCTTTAAAGAATAATATTCTTGATACAATTATAAAATATGCCATATTAAATAATACAAATAGTAAAACACCAGAAGCAGATCCTTCAGCACTTAGCCCAATACATATACTTAACAATATAGGTGTCATAGTTGCCTGATTTATAGAATCTCCTATACCTGCTAAAGGTCCCATAAGACCAACCTTTATATTATTAATAAAATCATCTGAAATATCTGCACCATTTGCTTTAGCTTCTTCAAGACTTAAAACAATTCCAGGAATTACTGAACCAAAGCCTACTTCAGTATTGAAAAAAACAGCATGACGTTTTAATAAAGCTTTCTTTTTTTCTTCATCATCTTTATAAAAATGATCTGCTATAGGCATCATAGAAAGTAGAAATCCTGGTGCTTCTAATCTTTCAAATCCAAATACACATAGATAATATTTAAACCAAGTAAACCAGCTACGATTTAACTCTTTTTTGGTAAGCTTGTTTTCTACTACTTTAACATCAGACATTATAGATCATCCTCCTCATCAGTATTTGTATCAGCACCTAAAAAAGACTTTTCCATAAACATGTAATATATTACTGCTAAGCTAAAAGCCAAAACTGCTACTGTAGTTAAATTAAGTCCTAATTGAGTAATACATATAACCCCAATCATAAAAAATGCTATCATTTTTAAGTCCTTTAAAGTATAAGCTAAAAGTATAGACATACCGACTGCAGGAAGTATTCCACCTGCTACAGAAGCAATTCTAAGTATTGTATCTGGAATAGCATTTAATATATCAGAAGCATATTGAGCACCTAGCATTATAAATATAAAAGAAAGACCAAATCTAATAGCAAATGATAATAGTACTGGATAAACCTTGTATGCTCTATTAAGAGCCTTCATATCTCCTTTTTCTATTGCTCTATCACCAGCTGCAAAAAATACAGAACATACAGTTTCATAAGATGTAAATATAGCAGCTCCAAGAACTCCGATTGTTGCTGCAAGAGTAACAGTTACTTCAGCATCTGCTCCAGCTAACATAGCTATAGCTATACATGGATACGAAACAAAGCTCATATCTGCTGAAGCAGCCCCACCTACCATAACATTAGCAATATACATGGTTTGAACAGCAACTCCTATAATTATCCCTTGCTTCAAATCACCTAATATAAGTCCAACTATAGCTCCCCCAACTAAAGGCTTGGCAAGAGTAGTTGAAAACTTAGCTCCTAAAGGTTGTGGATTTTCGGTTCCACCTAGCCAACAAAAAATACTTATTAATATCGCTTTAATGACCATAATCATTCTCCTCCATTAAAAACTTTTTTTTGCATTCTCCCAAGTAATCCCTATTTCATCCGGTATAAGTTTAAAGACAATCTTTATCCCCTTGCTCTCCAAGTAATTGCATGCCTTGGCATCTTCTTCGGTAAAATATATATTATTAGCTACCTTTTTTGTGTTACTTCTCATTCCCTGATTACCCACTATTATTTCATTTCCAAAATCTACTCCAGCTTTACTTAACTCATACAATTCCTTAATAGACTTTGATATTACATAATATTTTTTCTCACTAGAAATAGCTTTAGGAAGTTTTTCTATAGCTTGTTCTGTATTAAAAATATACACTTTCTTCCCCATGGCATTTCCTGCATTTCTATAAACATTCTTCATGAAATTATCATTGCTTATAGTTTCATCAACTAATAATATCATTGCATCTCCTTGTCTAAACTTAGACCACATAAGTACTACTTGTCCATGTATTAACCTGTCATCCACTCTTATTAAAGAAATAGCCATATATCTCACCTCCTTTATTAAAATTCTATATATGATTCCCCTCATTCATGGAAATCATATATTTTAGCTTTATATTAATTAAAATCTAAAGCTCATCCTCATCATTTTCATATAAAGAAACTCTAAATATATCTATACTATTTTTTCCTGAATCAATTGCTGAATTAATGATTTTATCTATATTATTTTCATATTTTAATGAAAGCGCAGCCTCTAAAAACATTGGCAAATTAACACCAGAAATTAATCTGTTATTAGATCTATTTCCCTGAACATATCTGCTAGCTTCATTATAAGGTGTTGCACATTTAAGATCTGCCATAAATAATATGGCTTCACATTCTTTTTCTAAATCATCAACTGCTTCTTCTAACTTGTTTCTGAAAACCTCAACACCTTCACTATCTAAAGAAACGGCTCTAACATTATTAAGTTTTCCCGAGATAAACTCACCACTTTCAATTAGTCCGTTACATAATGTAGAATGAGTTACAACTATAATTCCTAACAAAAGTAATCACTCCCTATATAAATTTTAATCATATACATTAATTATTTTCACTTAAAGTCACACTTAAAATAACCTTTTTTTTACTTTTCTTCTTATTTAAAGGTTATCATAAATTTTATTTCATTTCAAGTGTTTGTAAAAGAATTTTATTTTATTATGTTAAATAATTAATTTACCATTTTAAGTAATGAAAATTTTCGAAAGATTAAAGTTGTAAATTAAATTTTATTCTACAAAATTTATTGATATGAAATAAAATTTATACTATAATATATATAATCAAAGAAAATAGAATAGAACTTATTACCTGATTAAAATACATTCAATATTCTATTTAGTTATAAATAAATTAATATTGAAGGAGGCCAATTTTATGAGCTTTTTATTTGATCCAGTAGATTACAATGATATGACAGCTATTAACAGACCAACTTTTAAGGAAGACTACTTAAAAGATATAACCAAGGGAAATGTAAAGATTGGTATTAATATTTCAAAAAATATCATTTCACTAACACAAAAAAATGGGAAAGCAGTTATACTAGTTGAAGGCTATCCTACAACAAATTTTCAAAATATAATAAACCTTATTACTCCACATTTAACTACTGAAGGATATACCTTTAATCTCTATAATATTGAAGATATATATAAGAGTGAAAAGGATATTGAAAAAATTCTAGAACCAAACCTTCCTCCTAAGTCTGAGGAAGATCCAGTAGCTCTCTATGGTAGAATCTACGACGGAACTTTTAATGATTTCTTTATTCCAGAAAAACATGATAACTTATATAATACAGTTAAAAATGCAGAATCAGGTATTCATATTATATATGGTCATGGTGCTGCTTCATCAAGTTTTCAAGATTTGAAAGATTTAATTATTTATTCAGATGTACCACATGCTGTTGCTTGTCTAAGAGCTAAGAGAGGTGAATACTCAAATATTGGTGATAAAGCTGCTAGGCCTTTTAATGAAATTGTTAGAAGAAACTATTATGTGGATTACGAATTAGAAACTCAATTAAGAAGACAACTTATGGAAGATGATCTTATTGATAAATACATCTGTAACTCTGACCAAGAAAATTTAGTAATGCTAGAAAGGAAGGCTTTTAATGGTATATTGAAAGAACTTACTAATTATCCATTTAGATGTAAACCTATATATGTTCAAGGTATATGGGGTGGAGAATTTATTAGAAAGGTTAGAAACTTGCCAGATGCTCCAAGTAATTATGCATGGATTTTTGATTTCATACCAATGGAAGTTACAATATTAGTAGAATGCAATGATATTTTGTTAGAGTTCCCATTCACTACATTCTATCAAAAATACCCTGTAGAGATAATGGGTCAAAAATCTAAAGATACTTATGGAAGCTACTTCCCTATAAGAATCAACTATGATGATACTTTCCATAGTGATGGAAATATGTCAGTGCAAGTGCATCCTAATACTGCATTTGTAAAAGAGCACTATAACGATTTAGGTGCTCAAGATGAAGCATATTACGTAATTACTACAGGCCATAATGCTAGAACATATGTGGGATTCAAGGAAGACGCTGATACAGATGAATTCTTCAGACTCACAGCACAGTCAGAAAAAGATGGATCTGATGTTGATTATCAAAAATATATAAGCTATATTCCTTCAGTTCCTGGAAGACAGATAATGCTTCCTTCAGGTACAATTCATTGTTCTGGTCAAAATCAATTTATTCTTGAATTAGGAAGCTTAACTGTAGGCTCATACACTTATAAAATATATGATTATAATAGGAAAGATTCTGAAGGTAATAGACGTCCTATATTCAGTATCAATGGTAAGAAACTTACAGATACAAGCAGAAGAACTAATTGGGTTAAAGAAAATATTGCCTTTGAACCTATTGAACTTGAAAAAGGTGAAGGTTACCGTGAATTATTGGTAGGAAGAACTGATCTTATGTATTATGAAACAAGAACAGTAGAAATAGCTACAAATCACAAATGTAGTTTCAAAAATAACGGCCAATTTACTTTACTTACATTAGTTGATGGAGAAAATACTAAGATTTACTCAAAAACTAATCCTGAGTTCTGCTATAATCAGTCTTATCTAGATGTTGTCGTTGTACCTGCTTCCATTGATGAATATGTAATAGAAAATACAGGATATCAGCCTGTTATTGTTCATAAAGCCCTTTTAAAATAATTAAATATATCTATCAATATTAAAAATACACCTTAAATGTTAAGTAGGATTTTAACATTTAAGGTGTATTTTTTAACGCTTTAAGAAACTATAATTATCCCTGTATAGTCATTATATTTTCTTCTTCTATATAGATATCATCAAAATTACAGCTCATTTTGGAAAAATTCATTTAATCGATCAATAAAACTTTCAACAGTGATTGTATTTTGTCGTGCTATTCCTAAAAAAAGCATATCAAGTATAAATAATTGACCATACCTAGAAAAAATAGCAGATAGCCTAGTTTTATTCAACTCTGTACTAGGAACTACAAGATTTAAATCTGCTAATTCTTCTAAAGAAGTTTTTGCATTCTTAGTTATAGCTATACATTTAGCCCCTCTTTTTTTTGCAAGTTTTAATTCTGAGTTAGTATCTTTAGTTTCCCCACTAAAAGAAATTGCAATTGCCACATCTTTATCAGTTATTAATCTTGTATTATGACGACTTATAACACTATCGAAATTGAATACACATTTCTTTTGCATACGTATAAGCTTAAGTTGAAAATCTTGAGCTATAATAGCAGATGCTCCAATCCCAAATAAATAAATTGTATCTGCTTTTTCAATCAATTCGATAGCTTTCTTAAAGGTCTCAAGTTCATTAACCTTAAGAATATCCTCACAAACATTAACAATATTGTTTATTATGTTTGTTGGAAGCGTATCAAAGCAATCTACCCAATTCAGCATTTCTTCCGTATTATTAATACTCTCTTTTTCATTTATACTAGCAAGGCTAATCTTTAACTCATTAAAGGTCATATTACAATATTTTTTTACAAATCTTGAAATAGATGATGAAGATATATTTAAATGTTCAGCTGTTTTATGAATATTTGCTCCTACTATTTCTGAAGTATTATTTATTATATAACTAGCTATAATTTTTTCTGTTGTTGACATCTTATTATAATTTTTTTCTAAGAAATATAAAATTTCCATATTATTCCCTTCCAATACACATTTATATTTAATTAATGATTATTATAATGCGCTACACTAGTTAAAATTACAACGAAATAAATTCTAACATTTTATTTTCACTTAATCCATAGTATTAAATCATCTATTATACATAAAATGTTAAAATTCTTAGATTTTCTATGGTGTCCTCATTATTGCAATATTTGATAAAGTTTTACATTTTAATCCATAATTTTATTTCTATACTAATTTAAAAATACATCTTTTTTCTCTTATTTGCAATATTTTTTATTATTTTTTCCCTTTTTATGTTGCTAATTTAATAACTTTTAACTTTCTTTTTAACAATATAGTAATTTTATATTTCTATTATTTTTTAACCTTTCTAAAGGAATAAAAAATAGTTTTCATAATATTTAATATAAAAAATAGAGTATATAAATACTCCATTTGTTGCATTTATATACTCTATTGTATTTTAATTATTTTAATTTAGATTCTAATTCAGCTTTTAATTCTTCGAATCCTGGTTTTCCAAGTAAAGCAAACATATTCTTCTTATATGCTTCAACTCCTGGTTGGTCAAATGGATTAACTCCTAATAAGTATCCACTTATTCCACAAGCTTTTTCAAAGAAATAAACCATATATCCAAAGTAATATGGACTAAGTTCTGGAATGTTTAATACCATATTTGGAACTCCACCATCATTATGAGCTAATAAAGTTCCTTTAAATGCTTGTTTATTAACAAAATCTATAGTTTTTCCAGCTAAGAAGTTTAATCCATCTAAGTCTCCCTTAGCTTCTTCTATTGAAACTTCTCTCTTAGCTTTTTCCACATTTAGAACAGTTTCAAATAATGTTCTGCTACCCTCTTGAATGAATTGTCCCATTGAGTGTAAATCTGTTGAGAAATCAACTGCTGCAGGGAAGATTCCTTTTTGATCTTTTCCTTCTGATTCTCCAAATAATTGCTTCCACCATTCATTGAAATAGTGTAAACCTGGTTCATAGTTAACTAAGATTTCTATATTCTTTCCTTTATTGTATAGGATGTTTCTCATTGCTGCATATTTGTAGCAATCATTATTCATAAAATCATCAGTTGCATATGCTTCTCTAGCATCAGCTGCACCTTGCATCATTTCATCTATACTAATTCCAGCCACAGCTATTGGTAATAGTCCAACTGCAGTTAATACTGAAAATCTTCCACCTACATCATCTGGAATTACAAATGTTTCATATCCCATTTCATCAGCTAATGACTTTAATGCTCCTCTGCTCTTATCAGTAGTAGCAAATATTCTCTCCTTAGCTCCATCTACACCATATTTCTTTTCCATATAATCTTTAAATACTCTAAATGCTATAGCAGGTTCTGTTGTTGTACCTGATTTAGAAATAACATTTACACTTATATCTAAACCTTCTATTGCATCTAAAAGATCAGCTAAGTATGTTGAACTAATATTATTTCCAACAAAGAATACTTGTGGAGTATCTCTCTTATCTTTTTTTAAAACATTATAGAAATTGCTATTTAACATTTCAATAGCAGCTCTTGGTCCTAAGTATGATCCACCAATTCCTATGACTATTAAAGCATCTGAATTTTTCTTTATTCTTTCAGCAGCATTTTTTATTCTTTCAAATTCATTTTTATCATAATTTACCGGTAAATCTAACCAACCTAAGAAGTCACTTCCTGCTCCTGTTCCATTTTTTAAAGTATCATGTGCACTTTTAACCATTGCTTCCATATTAGATAGTTCTTGTTCTAATTTTACATATGGTTCTACTTTAGATAAATCTAGTCTTAAACCTTTATTCATTAATTCTAACCTCCGAATCTTTCTAGGAATTTTTGTTAACTAATTCTACATGATTAATTCTACTATATTATAGCATATTTTATTTTATATATAAAAAATTATTTAAATATAGTTTTTGTATGTTTATATAAAATACTCAGAAATTTTTAACTTTTTTCTTTTTATTATGCTCATTTTTTATAAAATATAATAAAAGAGTAGATAAATCACTTTAATATTTATCTACCCTCATTATTAATTAATAGCTATTTTCTATATTTTTATTATCTTTTCTTTTTTAGTAGTAGAATTCCTAAAGAAATCGTAATAATAGAGAAAATTGAAGTACCAATTGGTAGTGTTCCTCCTGTTTGTGGTAATAAGCCTTCATTATTTTTTTCTTCATTACCATTACTGCTATTATTATTTTCTTTATTTGTAGTAAATACTACTGTTCCTGCTTCCGAAGTATTACCAGCAGCATCAAGAGCTTTTATTATTAGATTATATTCTTTTGCTGCTTCAAGTCCACTGATTTTGTATGACGTTCCTTCAGTAACTGTTGCTAATAATGTCTCACCATTATAAACTTCATAGCCTTCAACTCCAACATTATCTGTTGATGTTGTCCAAGTAAGTTCTACACTATTTTCTGTAATATTATTTGCTTTTATTTCTGTTGGCTTTGTTGGTGCTTCTGTATCTACTTCTGGTTCAGCACTTTTTGTAGTAAATACTATTGCTCCAGCTTCTGATCTGTTCCCATTAGCATCAAAAGCTTTTATCATTAAACTATATTCTGTTCCCGCTTCAAGACCACTGATTTTGTATGATGTTCCTTCAGTAACTGTTGCTAATAATGTCTCACCATTATAAACTTCATAGCCTACAACTCCAACATTATCTGTTGATGCTGTCCAAGTAAGTTCTACACTATTTTCTGTAATATTATTTGCTTTTATTTCTGTTGGCTTTGTTGGTGCTTCTATATCTACTTCTGGTTCAGCACTTTTTGTAGTAAATACTATTGAACCAGCTTCTGATCTGTTCCCATTAGCATCAAAAGCTTTTATCATTAAACTATATTCTATTCCCGCTTCAAGACCACTGATTTTGTATGATGTTCCTTCAGTAACTGTTGCTAATAATGTCTCACCATTATAAACTTCATAGCCTACAACTCCAACATTATCTGTTGATGCTGTCCAAGTAAGTTCTACACTATTTTCTGTAATATTATTTGCTTTTATTTCTGTTGGCTTTATTGGTGCTTCTGTATCAACTATATTTATATTTTGGTATTCAATCATAGGGGTAATATGAACTGAAGGCTTAGATGGATTTTCTATATTTTGTGCTTCTACACGAATAAAATCACCTTTTTCAACACTAATTTCCATAGGTGCTACATTAACCTTAATTAAGCTTTGTATTAATTCATATGAATTTATTTCATTTCCATTATGTGTGAAAATTAATTTAACTTTACCACCGCTATTACCAGCTTGACGTAAATAAGGCTCATTATCCTTAACAGATAAAACTATTGTTCCAGACTTAGGAACCCTATAAGCCATAGAATGTCCTTGTTCATGTCCAGTTCCCATAGTATCAACTAACAAACCATGAGTTGTTTCAGTTGGTGCAGTTGTTTTATTTGGTAAATCTAATCCTACACCAGCATAATTATTACCATTCCATTGTGGATAAGTAGCATCATATATTGTTAAATTACTATATACTCCACTTGCTTTCTTTTGAGCAAACCATAGATTACCTTGATTTCCAGTATAATCTAAAGCCCATTGATAATTATTTTTAACTTTAATTAAATATGAATTCTCCGAATTATTTTCTGCAATAATTTTTAATGTCATTCCATCTTCTATATTGCCATTCTTAACTTCATTATCACCACTAAATACTTTAATAGTAGCTGTACTATGAACACTAATTCCATCTACCACTTCTTTTATCGATGTTTTATTATTCTCTAAACTTGGTACATATAAGATTTTATTATTTTCATTTATCATATATATACTGTCTTTAATAGAATTATCTGTATTAGCGGAAACAATATACTCTTTTGTTCTACCATTATAGGATAGTTTCACTTTACTTCCACCAGATAAAATATCATTTTCTCCTAAAATATTTGAATTTCTATCTGCAACTTTTACAGTTGCATTATTATCATATGATAATTTCTTTAAGAAATCTTTTACTAATATATCTTTCTCAACTCCTGATATAGAAAGGGCATCCTGATTTACTTTATATATAGATGAATACACCTCTAAAGAAGCTATACTAGATTCGTATATCCCAATATCTGGAGTTCCAGAAACCTTATTCCCAAAGAAATCAAAGCCTCCATTATCTGCAATAAATTTTCCTTTATTAATTGCAGGTGAATCGTCAGCAACTTTATATCCAGCAAAATCACTTAAATCGTGAGTAATCTTCTCATTACTATTTGGAACCTTTTTAGTATATTCAGTAGGTCCACTTCCTGGATTTTCAAATTTAGGATCTTCAGTAATTGCAAAAGCATCAGTTGTTGGAAGGTTAGTGTAATTGTAGTATATATTATTACTATAAGTTACTTTACTATTTCCTCTTGTCCAATCTTCTGATTTTTCAGCTCCAGCATTATAAATAATATTATTTTCTACAACTGCAGTTCCACCAGTCATACCTGGACGAATAAGTGGTACGCCTTCCTTCATATAAAATACATTATTATAAAATACTGCATTTGGATTTCCTGGTAAGTTTAATACACCAGCTAAATCATTTTCACTTATATTGTATCTAAAAACAGAATTGACAGCTTCTATTCCACAAATCATTACAGCACCACCACCATTGTTATGGCTGTAGTTATATTGATATATTGTTCCATCTCCATAATCTGCATCCCAAGCTTGACCATCTTGATTTTCGCAGGTATCGAAGGCTTCATTATATTGGAATATTGCATCTTTACATTTCCAAGGCCATATAGCAGCGGCTACTCTTCCAAATCCAGTCTCTGAATAATCAGTTGTATTAATTTGTTTTGCAACCCCATCTGAAACATTATATTCAATTATAGGTCTATCACAATACATTGTTGTAATAGCATCACCACCAGCATCTTTTATATAATTATTTCTAATTTCTACTCCTGTTGAACCATATTTTGCTATAGTTTCATCTGAAATAGATGCTGTTAAGAACTTATCCCAGTAAGCTGTATAACCAACAGCAATGCCCCAGCGATTAACGTTATTTACTATACAGTTTTCAATTTTTATATCATTATATCTAGATATCCCAGTTTCTGCTTCATTATTTGGATTGAAAACTGTAAAATAAATTCCTCCATTATTCATATGCTTATCATAGACATTACCCATAACATCATGAATGTTTAGCCCATCTAAATAGATATGATCTATAGTTCCTTTGTTTTGAGCAACAGCTGCAACCCCTGTACGGTTCATAGCCTGTAAATGATTATATTTAGCATCTCTTTCTAGGGGTTTATTTGTAATCTCTAAGTTTCTAATATTAATATATTCTACATCGTATAATAATATTGATGAAGATACATATTCTTTATTCTTATGGTTAGCATTATCTAATCTTTTCCCATAATCCTGATACCATATTCCTTGTCCATTAGTATCAATCCTAGGATTTTCTCCATTGCCATACTTATCAATTTCTATTGGTGCTTCCTCTGAGCCACTTCCCTTAATATGCAAATATCCATTTGTAAAAACAGATCCTGCTTCTAATAAAACTTTATCTCCAGGTTGCAATTCTATTTCATTAACTTTTTGTAAGCTATAGAAGGCTCTATTTTCTGATAATCCATTATTATTATCATTTCCGTCTATTGTACTTATATAATAAGTTGTACCCTTAACTTCACTTTCATTTATATCTGCCTTAGCACTTACTGGAGAACTAAATATACTAGCTATCATTGAGAAGGATAAGGCTATAGAAAGAATTTTCCTTTTCATATTATCTTCCCTCCTCATCATTTTTTTCAATACCTAATCTTATCTCTGCAGCAGATGCATAAATACTACTTGTAGTTGTATAACTTTCCTCTGCATGTAATTTTACAAATCTTGTATTAATAATATCAAAATAAGCATATTTATCCGCTGTACTTCTTTCCCATATATTGTCCTGTGTCTTAATCTTGGTCCACTCATCATTTATGTCTTCTTTAACATAAACTGAATACTTTGTTATTATTCCATTTGCAATACTTCCTCTTGGAGTATACTTTAACATTGAAATAGGTTGAACTTTCCCCATATCAATACTTATCCATGCCTCTTCCCTTTTACATCCATTCCAATTAGTATGCCACATTGTAGTTAAATCTCCATCTAACACAAAACTAGCAGGACCCTCTTTTGAATTTCCAGTCTGATGACTTCCATCATTTGCAGTCATTCCAGTTGTCGGATATATTAAAAATTCTCTTTCAACAAATATTGTATATTTCTTAATTGTTCCATCAGCAAAAGTAACTTTTAATATATATCTATTTTTCACAAATTCGCTTTCACTTAATAATACTTCTTCAGTTTCATTAAATACTTCTAATTTTGTTCCATTAGAATATTTAAATCTGCTTATAAAATCTTTTACTGATGTATTTTTTCCTATTCCATCAATACTTTCATCTTTAATCTTATATATATCTGAATATATAACCCTTACATTCCCCTCATCTTTTACATTGACTTCATGTATTCCTATATCAGGAATCAATCCAATTTTATTTCCAAAGAAATCTTTATCTGTATTTCTAGGAATATAAACTCCAGTGTTTACTGCAGGTGAGTCATCAGCAATTTTATATCCAGCAAAGGCACTTAAATCATTGGTAATGTTTTCATTACTACTTGGAGTCTTTTGAGTATATTCAGTAGGTCCATTTCCTGGATTTATAAATTTAGGATCTTCAGTAATTGCGAAAGCATCAGTTGTTGGTACATTAGTGTAATTGTAGTAAATATTATTGCTATAGGTTACTCTACTATTTCCTCTTGTCCATTCTTCTGACTTTTCAGTTCCAGCATTATAAATAATATTATTTCTTACAATTGCAGTTCCACCAGCCATACCTGGACGAATAAATGGAACTCCTTCCTTCATATAGAATACATTATTGTAAAATTCAGCGTCTGGATTTCCTGGTATATTTAATACACCAGCTAAATCATTTTCGCTGATATTATATCTAAAAATAGAATTAACGGCTTGTATTCCACAAATCATTACAGCTCCACCACCATTGTTATGACTATAGTTGTATTGATATATTGTTCCATCTCCATAGTCTGCATCCCAAGCTTGTCCATCTTGATTTACGCAGGTATCAAAGGCTTCATTATATTGGAATATTGCATCTTTACATTTCCAAGGCCATATAGCAGCAGCAACTCTTCCAGAACCAGTTTCAGAATAATCAGTTGGGTTAATATGTCTAGCAACTCCATCTGAAACATTATATTCAATTATAGGTCTATCACAATACATTGTTGTAATAGCATCACCACCAGCATCTTTTATATAATTGTTTCTAATTTCAACTCCCGTTGATCCATATTTTGCTATAATTTCATCCGAAATAGATGATGTTAGGAATTTATCCCAGTAAGCCGTATAACCAACAGCTATTCCCCAACGATTCACATTGTTTACTATACAGTTTTCAATTTTTATATCATTATATCTAGATATTCCAGTCTCTGCTTCATTATTTGGCTTAAATACTGTAAAATATATTCCTCCATTGTTCATATGCTTATCATAGACATTTCCCATAACATCATGAACATTTAGTCCATCTAAGTAAATGTGGTCTATTGTACCTTTGTTTTGAGCAACAGCTGCAATACCTGTACGATTCATAGCATTTAAATAATTATACTTAGCATCTCTTTCAAGAGGCTTATTTGTAATCTCTAAATTACTAATATGAATATATTCTACATCGTATAATAATATTGAAGAAGATACATAGCCTTTTAACTTATGGCTTGAACTATCTAGTGGTTTACCATAATCTTGATACCATATTCCCTGTCCATTTGTATCAATTCTAGGATTTTCGCCTTCCCCATACTTATCAATTTCTATTGGATATTCTTCTGAGCCACTGCCTTTAATATGCAAATATCCATTTGTAAAAACAGATCCCGCTTCTAACAATACTCTATCTCCAGGTTGTAACTCTATTTCATTAATTTTATCTAATGTTTGCCATGCTTCATTAATTGCACTTCCATCATTATTATTATCACCATTTATACTACTAACATAATAATCTCTACCAAAAGTCCTATTAGTCTTTTCATTTGCAGAGGTATTTTTTATAAATGCAGAACTAAATATTCCAATGGATAATGTGAAACACATAACTCTGGCTAGTATTCTCTTTTTCATACTTTACCTCCCATTTAAGATTTTACTTGTGAACTTATAAGTATTGCTTATATCATTACTAATAACTAATTTCTTAGCATTTTCATTAATTATTTCATCATAACATTGTTCACGTAAAACTTTATTAATATTCTCCTTTACCTCCTCATATGGTATATAGTCATAATCTACTCTACTAAGACATTGTACTAAATACATACAACCATTTTGATCTAATACTTGACTTACCTCACCTCCTTCTAATTCCATAGAAATATTTAAAACATCTCCTATAACTTTTTCTTTTGCAGATAATTCTGATGATAATACAGTTTCATTAAATAAATAATTCTTTAAAATTTCATCATTTAAAGCTAAGGAAGATAAAGAATTATTATCATCAATTTTTTTACTTATTTCTAGCAAACGACTTTTTATATCTTTAATTTCTTTTTCGTTTAAGTCTGAAGCAGCATAGTATACCTTTACAAAAGATAATTCGAAATCATCATTTTTAATAAACAAAGAAGCTTTATTATCATCATAATATTTTTTTGATTCTTCTATAGGTATTTCCATACCTTCATTACTTAAATCATTACAATAAGCTTTTTGAATCTTATCTGTTTCATACTCTAAATATAGATTTTCTGTAAATTCTGATAATCCATATATAGGCTTTCCTTCTTTTACATTACGTTTTCTTATGTTGTTTTCATTATTAAGTCTTGCTAAAAAATCTTTGTATTCTTCTGAATCTATATAACCTTTTTCCTTAGCAATATTATAAATGCTATGAATTTTTACTAATTCTTCTATAGTTTTATCTGCTAAAATCTTATATGGAATTTCTCCATTAAAATCTTCTTTCCAAAAATCATTAGTTATCTTTGCGTCATATTTTTCTACAAAATATTGACTGACATAATATTTTTGCTTATTCATAACATTTATGTATTGATTTTTATTAACACTAATACCCGATATATTAATATCTAAGTTGCTTCTACTTTTTATAAAAAAAATTAATGATATTAAAAGGATGATTATTGTAGTTGATATAAATAACAAATTTTTTTTCTTCATTTTTTTCTCCTCTACATAATGATTATAAATTTTCGCCTTATAATTTATGTTATATTTGTAATTATATCAATATTTTTACATTTTTTCTTGTTTGATAACGTCAGCTTTAATGTTAAAGTTGTCTAATACGGAATAAAGTGAGGAGGTTTAAAATGGATATTGGTAAAGAAACTATATTTGGTGAAACAGGCAATATTATTATTATTATTATATTTCCCAATACTGTTCACTCTTTTTATTTAGATTCAAATTCAACTTGTAAATTTATTCATATTCATATTGCCTTAAATGTTGGGCTTGGAGATTATACAACATTTTTCTAAATTGTTTAGAAATATTATTGGCGTTAATCCTCGTAAATATAAAAAAATGCTATTTCAAAATTAAATAAATTTAATAAAAAAGAAATAAGCTCCTAATATTAACTATTATTTTATTATTGAATAGAATCTATATATTTTTCCCAAATTCTCCTGCCCACTCAAATCCTTTTTTCGCAACTATAACAGCAATTACTTCATTTACTACGGCTTCAGCAGCAATAGTTCCTTGAATAATTTCTGCTGATTTAGGATCTCGTCCTGATAAAACAGATACTGCGATACCTGTAAACACAAGAGATACTCCAGAGTGTGGAAGTAAAGTTAATCCTAAATAATTTCTCACAGTCTTAGGAGACTTTGTAATGCTTGCCCCAAAGAAGGCCCCAAAATATTTACCAAAAGCTCTAGTAACAATATATATAAAAGTAAACAATCCTGCACCAAGAATCAAGTGATAGTCCAATGGTGCTCCAAGATTTAAAATAACAATAATCATTGAAATACCTAAAATAGGATTAAAATCATGCATTATCTTCTCTAGCCTATCTTCTGTTATCATATTAGAGAATGTAGCTGAAAAAGCCATACCCATCAACATAAAATTTAATATTGGCTTAGGCATAATATGATTATTAAAAACAAATCCTATTCCTGAAGTAATTAAAATCATTCCAATAAGAATCACTAAAGTGTCTAATGTTTTACGTTCCTTTTTTAATAATAAGCCAGCTAAAAATCCAGTAGCTAGTCCAATGACTAATGGAAGGAATAAAACAATAGGAATCATATATGCTGGTAGTTTCTGTTCAGAAATTTTTCCCGCAACAATGGCAATTGTTGTGAAAAATACAGCTACCCCAACCATATCATCTAAAGCTGCCATAGGAATTAATGTTTTTGTAACAGGTCCATCTGTTTTGAATTCCCTAACAACAGATAATGCTGGTGCTGGTGCTGTAGCTAGCGCAATTCCTCCAAAAATTAAAGCAAGATAAATAGGAATTTCAGAAAAATAAAATACAATTCCAAATACAAGTGATACCAAAATAAAAGTTCCTAAAGATTGTGTAAGTGTAGTTACGATAATTGATTCCCCAGACTTCTTAATTTTTTTCCATACAAGTTCTGTTCCAATCATAAGTCCTACTACACATTCTAAAATATGAACAATATTTTCATACCATCCAGCCTCAAGAATTGTGTTATCAAGAATTGAAAGAGCATGAGGGCCTAAAATCATACCAGCAATAAGCCATCCTAAAATTGATGGCAATTTTAACTTTGATACTAATTTCCCAATAAAAAAAGCAATAATTATAGTAATAATCCATCTAATAATAAATAAAAACATATTTATTCAACCTCCTTCGCTATTCCATAAATCATAAAGTTTAGTATCTTTTTAAGCTTTTGTTCGTGATCAGAAATCATCATTGTAAAATCTGTGTTAGCATAAGCTGAACTGCTAAAATAACCATTAAACATTTCTAGCATGAGCTCATAATATTCCAATGCATCCTTCTCAGTTATTCCAGTCCTTAAATTCAAAGTCTTTAATGCTGACTTGTAAATTTTCTTATTTAATTCATCAAAACCTTTTTTAATTTCCTTTATTTCATTTATAAGTTTTGATGGTGGTTCTAAAACTGCTTCAAAAAAAAGACGTGCATAAAGTGGATATTTTGAAAAGAAAGCAAATCTCAATTCCATATATCTATGCAAATCACCTTCTATATTCTCACTTTCTAAATATTTAATAACTTCTAAAAAGCATTTACTTATACAAGCAAGATAAATCTTATCTTTATTCTCAAAGTTATGATAAATTAAGCCTTTGGAAATATTAAAATTTTTACAGATACTATTAAGAGAAGAAGCAGCATAACCTTTTGTTCCAAATTCCTCAATAGCTGCAGTAATAATTTTTTCTTTTGTAAGTTCTGTTTTTTCTTCTTTCTTCATAGTTACCTCCAAAGTATAGATTTGTCGCTATAACTCCTTTATTAAAGATATAGACTGTAAAAATTATTGATTTAATTCAAAAATAATTACTAAAAATATATATTTTTCATTATTCATGTTACATTGTACGACAACACCTATTATATCAATTATAGACCGACTAGTAAATAACTTGTGATAAACATATTAAAATAAAAAAAATCTGATAGGTAGCTATCTACCCATCAGAAATTTATTTTAGAACCTACTACTATTGTATCTATTGGACAGTATTTACATATTCAATACTTGGCGTAACATGTATTGATGGTTTTGTAGGATTATCTATATTTTGAGCTTCAATACGAATAAAATCACCTTTATTAACAGTAATTGTCATAGATGCCACATTAACCTTAGTTAAACTTTGTATTAATTCATATGAACTTATTACATTTCCATTGTGAGTAAAGCTTAATTTAACTTTTCCACCACTATTTCCAGATTGACGTAAATATGGCTCATTATCTTTTACAGATAAAACTACTACTCCTGATTTAGGTGCTCTATAGACCATAGAATGTCCTTGCTCACGTGTAGCTGTTCCTATAGTATCTATTAATAAACCATGTGTTGATTCTGTTGGTATAGTTGTTTTATTTGGCAAATCAACTCCTACACCACCATAATTATTTCCATTCCATTGTGGGTAAGTAGGATCATATATAGTCAAATTGCTATATACTCCATTTGCTTTCTTTTGAGCAAACCATACATTACCTTGTTTTGCTGTGTAGTCTAAAGCCCATTGATAATTATTTTTTATTTTAATTACATATACATTTTCATTACCATTTTCCGCTATAACTTTTAATTTCATTTCATCGGAAATATATCCTTCTTGAACTTGATTATCTCCATTAAAAATCTTCATATTTGCTGTACTATGAACAACTATTCCTGACAATACCTCATTAATTGTTGTTTTATTAATATCTACACTTGGTATATATATAGTTTTACTACTTTCATTTATCATATATATACTATCTTTAATAGCATTATCATCTAATTTAGCACTAGCTATAGGGCTTTCATATGCTCCTATGTCTGGGATTCCTAAAATTTTATTTCCAAAGAAATCAAAACCTCCATTATTTTCAATAACCTTACCTGCATTAATTGCTTGAGAATCATCCCTTAATTTATATCCTTCATATGCACTTAGATTATTAGTTATTTTTTCACTACTGCCTGGAATCTTTCCCGTATACTTAGTTGGTCCATTTCCTGGGTTTATAAACTTAGGATCTGCTGTAATAGCTTTACTATCAGTTGTTGGTAAATTGGTATAATTATGGTATAAGTTATTACTATAAGTTACAGTAGTATTTCCCTTTGTCCAATCTTCAGCTTTAGCAGCTCCTGAGTTATATATAATATTATTTTCTACAACAGCTACTCCACCTGTCATTCCTGTTCGAATAAAAGGTATTCCTTCTTTCATATAAAATGTATTGTTATATATATGTGCTGTAGGATTTCCTGGTAAATTTAAAACTCCTGATAAATCGTTTTCACTAATGTTATAACGGAATACTGTATTAATTGCTTGTGATCCACAAACCATTACAGCTCCTCCACCATTATTATGGCTATAGTTATATTGATATATTGTTCCATCTCCATAATCTGCATCCCAAGCTTGTCCATCTTGGTTTGGAGAAGTATCAAAAGCTTCATTATATTGAAACACTGCATTTTTACACTTCCATGGCCAAATTGCTGCTGCAACTCTTCCGAAACTTGTTTCTGAATAATCAGTTGGATTAATTTGTTTTGCAACTCCATCAGAAACATTATATTCAATAATAGGTCTGTCACAGTACATTGTTGTAATAGCATCTCCACCTGCATCTTTAACATAGTTATTTCTTATCTTAACACCTGTTGCCCCATACTTTGCTATTGTTTCATCTGATATTTCAGAATTTAAAAATTTATTACTATATGCTGTATATCCAACTGCAATTCCCCACCTATTAACATTATTTACAATGCAGTTTTCAATTTTAACATCATTATATCTAGCTATTCCTGTTTGTACTTCATTTTTAGGATTAAATACAGTAAAGTAAATTCCACCATTATTCATATGTTTATCATAAACGTTTCCTATAACATCATGAATATTTAACTTATCTAAATAAATGTGATCTATAGTTCCTTTGTTTTGAGCTACAGCTGCAACTCCAGTACGATTCATTGCATTTACACTATTATAATTTGCATCTATATCTAGTGCTTTATTAGTAATTTCTAAATTTCTAATATTAATATACTCTACATCATATAGTAATATTGATGAAGATACATATCCTTTAGATTTATGAGCTGGATTATCTAATGGCTTTCCATAATCTTGATACCATATTCCTTGTCCATTAGTATCAATTCTAGGATTTTGTCCTTCCCCATACTTATCAATTTCAATTGGAGCCACCTGTGAGCCACTACCTTTAATGTGTAAAAAACCATTACTAAAAACAGATCCTGCTTCTAATAATACTCTGTCACCAGGTTGTAATTCTATATCATTTATTTTATCTAATGTTTCCCAAGCTTTGCTTGATGTAGTTCCATCATTATTATTATTTCCATTAATACTACTTATATAATAATCTCTTCCATAAGTTCTGTTAACTTCTTCAATAGCAGATGCATTTCTTGTAAATGCAAAATTAAACATTCCTAAGGATAATACAAAGCAAATAATTCTAATAAAATCTTTCTTTTTCATATTTTACCTCCTATTTAATGTTTTAATTGTAAAGTCATAAATATTATTTATATCATTACTAATAACTAATTTCTTAGCATTTTCATTTATAACTTCATCGTAATGTTGCTCACGTAAAACTTTATTAATATTTTCTTTTACTTCCTCATATGGTATATAATCATAATCCACTCTATTAATACATTGAACTAAATAAATACATCCATTTTCATCTATTACTTGGCTTATTTCACCTCCTTTTAATCCCATAGCTATATCCAAAACATCTCCTATAACTTTTTCCTTTGAAGATAATTCTGATGATAATACAGTTTCATTAAATAAATAATTCTTTAAAATCTCATCATTTAATGCTAATGAAGTTAGAGAGTTATTATCATCAATTTTTTTACTTATTTCTAGCAAACGGCTTTTTATATCTTTAATTTCTTTTTCATTTAAGTCTGAAACAGAATAGTATACCTTTACATAAGATAATTCAAAATCATCATTTTTAATAAACAAAGAAGCTTTATTATCATCATAATATTTTCTTGATTCTTCTATAGGTATTTCCATTCCTTCATTACTTAAATCATTACAGTAAGCTTTTTGAATCTTATCTGTTTCATATTCTAAATATAAATCCTCTGTAAACTCTGATAATCCATATATAGGCTTTCCTTCTTTTACATTAATTTTTCTTATGTTATTTTCATTATTAAGCCTTGCTAAAAAATCTTTGTATTCTTCTGAATCTATATAGCCTTTTTCCTTAGCTACATTATAAATGCTATGAATTTTTATTAATTCTTCTATTGTTTTATCTGCTAGTAGCTTATAGGGAATTTCTCCATTAGATTCTTCTTTCCAAAAATCATTAGTTATCTTTGCATCATATTTTTCTGCAAAATATTGACTTATAGAGTATTTCTGTTTATTCATAACATTTATGTATTGATTTTCATTAACTGCAACACCCGATATTTCCATTCCTAAGCTATTCCTACTTCTTATAAAAAAAATTGATATTATTAAAAGGATACTTATTGTTATTAATATAAATAAAAATTTTTTCTTATTCATTTTTTTCTCCTCTTCATAGTTATTGTAATTTTTTTATTAAAGACTTATACTATATCTGTAATTATATCAACATTTTTACATTTTCTCTTATTCAATAAAGTCATTTTTAATATTAAACTTGTCTAATACAGAATAAAGTTAGGAGGTTTAAAATGAATCAAGTGAATTTTAAAAGTTTATCTTTCCCATCAATAAACATAAATAATAGAATAATTCAAAGTGCAAATATTCAAGAAAAAAACAATTTTTATTTTTTCCCAAAACATATACATCAAAATGTAGAGGTTTATTATTTTATAGAAGGATTATGTAAAATGGATATTGGAAAAGAAACTATAGTTGGTGAAACAGGGAATATTATTATTATATTTCCAAATATTGTTCACTCTTTTTATTTAGACTCAAATTCAACTTGTAAATTTATTCATATTCATTTTGATCTTTATAAACTTGCTTCCCTATTAATAAATAAAGAAGAACTTAATATAGATTTATCTTCTATTTTATGTTCCATAAATGACTACTATAAATTTAAAGGTAACTGCAATACAATTCCACTATTATACTCGATTATTAATGATATTAATGATTCAAACTCCTTTTCAGAAACCTTATGCAATTTACGTTTATTAGAACTATTTATACTATTTATAAAGGAAGAAAACATATCTACTTTATTTTCACCTTCTAAATCATCAAGAGTTCCTAGATATGTTCTTCTTGCTTTAGATTACATTAAACAAAATTATTCTGAAAAAATATTAATATCTGATATTGCTGACTCACTTAATATATCTTCACGATATTTAAGTAAATTGTTTTATGAATCCACTAGCCTAACAATAGGTCAATTTTTAAATATTTATAGAATTAATAAAGCAATTGATTTGATGAATACTACTAATAATTCATTGACTGATATATCATTAAGTGTTGGCCTTGGAGATATACAACATTTTTCTAAGTTGTTTAAAAATATTATTGGAGTTAATCCTCGTAAATATAAAAAAATGATATTTAAAAATTAAATAAATTTAATAAAAAAATCTTACTGGCTATCTCTCCATCAGAAATTAATTTTTTCTTTATCCTATGCTAAAACTGAATCCTTTAACTAAATACTACTCACTTTACTCTAGAACCTCTACTATAGTGCCTGTTGGATATATCTTTACTCCTGAACTATTAAAAACACTATACCCAGGATTTGTATTTACATAGGCTTTTGCATTTTTTAAATTACTAAATGCTCCAATTTGTGAAGCGTTATCAGTCCATGTTTTTCTAACCCTATATAACTTAGGTATTGGTGAATTTACGTTATCTATTTCAGTTTGAATAATATTTAATAACCTTTGCCATCCCATATCTAGAGTTCTATGGGGACAATATTTACCACTAAAATCTTGATGTTTCTTTACATTATTTATTGTCCATCCATATTGTTTTAGTAAGGCTACAACTTCTTTTGCTGCTCTTTTTTCTGCATTTATAAATCTGTCTCCTCCTGATTTTGAATAACAGATTTCTACTCCAATATAATATCTGTTACCTTCACCAGTTCCTCCATCTCCAGCATGCCAACCATTTCTATTTAGTGGTAGACCTTGAATTGCTTCATTATCATCTACAGCAATATGAAAAGATGTAGAACTAGTATTAGTTTGCATGTAAGAAATCTCATTTGATGCAGAAGCATCATTTGCAGTGTTGTGAATACATATCCCCTTTGGTGTCATTGAATAAGGGCATTTTAAGCTATACTTATCTGATGAAATAAGACTTTGAATTAAAGCCATTTAAAATCCTCTCCTTTTTTATTTTAATTTTTTAGGAATTATCTTCCTCACCTATTACATACGTAGTAAAATTTATTTCTAAAAAATTCCAAAATAAATTTTTCTATTCTAGAATTTATGTTAGAATCATATTAATTTTAAATTTGAAAGAGAGAGAATATTATGAATATAATAATAAAAAAAGATTGCACTAATATAAATTGGCAGGAAGTTAGAAATATTCTAAAAGCAGCTGGAATGTCTTTTGTTGATGAAGAATTTCATAAAAAATCCTTTGAAAATAGTTATACTGTAGTTTTTATTTTTAATGAAGAAAAATTAATAGGATTTGGTAGAGCAATCTCAGATGGTGTTCGTCAATCAGCTATATATGATGTTGCTATTTTACCAGAATGTCAAGGTCTTGGTATAGGTAAATTAATTATTGAGAATATAGTCAATAATACTCCTACATGCAACTTTATTCTTTATGCCTCACCTGGTAAAGAAGGTTTTTATGAAAATCTTGGCTTTAAGAAACTAAAGACTGGCATGGGTCTATTCGTAAATATGGAAAGAATGAAATCTAGAAACTTTATAGAGTAAAAATATATATTTTAAATTGAATATAATAGATTGTAACAATTATATTCAAATCTACATATTATAGAATATGTGCATTGTAGTTATCAATGTATAAATATAATTATATTTATGGAGATGTATTAGCATGACTTATAGTTATTCAAATGATAATTGGGTTTTCTATACTGATGATGAAAAAGATGATAAGAAAGATAGATGCTGCAAGAGAAGAGATGAAGATCATTGTAAGGATGATGATAGAAAAGAAGACAAAAAGAAAAGAGATGAATATTTCTGCAAATGCTATAGAAAAGAAGAAGAGAAGAAAGATAGAGACTGCCACGAAGATAAAAGAGAAAAAGATCACTGTGAATGTCCTATAAAACACCATGAAGAAAAAAAATGTGAGGATGATAGAAAGAAAGATTCTTTCAAACTTTGTTGTAAGTGCTATAGAAAAGAGGAAGAGAAAGAATGTCATGAAGATAAAAAAGATCGTGACTACTGCAAATGTCCTCCAAAGCATAAAGAAGATAAAGATTGTTATGAAGATAAAAAGAAAAAGGATGAATATTTCTGTAAATGCTATAGAAAAGAAGAAGAATATTCTTATGAAGATCATTTTAAATGGTGCAAAAACACTTACGAAAACTCAAAAAAGTATAGATAGTAAAATCTATCCCTTTAGATATTATTTTATTAAAAATTATTTAGCATAGATTTTTGAGCTATATCTGATTAACTTAAAATAATTAGATATAGCTCTTTTAAATACTAAATCTTAAGTAACAAAAAAGGAACTATCCTTAGCAGATTTTTAATCTACAATATAATAGCTCCTTAATTTTTTAATACATTAAATAGTTTTGCATAAATTATGCATTTAACACTTTTTATATAAATATCTAATTTAATATTAATTTCTTCAAATAACAAATACTGTTGTTTATCATATAAATAAAATTAACAATATTCGCTATCACCTATTGGATTTTCAATTAAAGTTGCCACTCTGAACATATGCTTATGACCATCACTCTCTCTTGTACAAGCAAATACATAATGAACATGCCTTGTACCTTTTCCTACTGGTATTGCTGGTCCTGTAGTAACATCAATAACATGAAAATGATCATTAAAATTATCTGTTCTAGTTACTATTCTGTGAACATGACTTTCTACTCCACTACTATCTTTGCAAGGAATTGCTTCTCCTGTAACTCCAGCAAAACGGTGATTATGCTCTTCATCATTTCTTTCTTCAACTATTTTTGTACTACCAAGAAATTCATGAACGTGTCTTTGCACCTCTTCTTCACATCTAATTCTTTGTTCTTCTTCACACCTCATTGTTAAGCCCCTTCCTCTTTTGTACATATATATAATACATATAATACATAATATTTACTTGATAGTGATTTTGTTACTACATTATAAAAAGAAAGAAATTAAGTTTTTTATAATAATTTTATTAATTATTATTCCATACTTTTTAATTGCTCTACAAACTGACGAGCTGTTCTACCTGAGCGTCCACCTCTTTCTAAAGCATGACGTTCTGCAAGTATATCAACATTTTCAATATTATTCACCTTATATTCTTTTAATAAACCATGAACAATATCTAAATACTCTTTTTTATCAGGCTTTGAGAAACAAATAGCTAATCCAAATCTATCTGATAATGATATTTGCTCTTGTATTGTTTCATTTATATGAATATCATCTCCATTTCTATCTGAAAATGACTCTTGAACTAAATGACGTCTATTACTAGTAGCATATATAACTACATTAGGTGTTTTAGTTGTTACAGAACCTTCTAGAATTGCTTTTAAAGCTCCAATTTCTTCATTATTTTTTGCAAAGGATAAGTCATCAATAAATATAATAAATTTCAATGGATTATTTGCAAGGTTATCTATTAATTCTGGAATCTTAAGCAAATCTCCTTTTCTTACTTCTATCATTCTTAAACCTCTACAAGCATATTCATTTACAATAGCCTTAACAGTAGATGATTTACCTGTTCCTGCATCACCATATAAAAGAACATTAGATGCTGGTTTATTTTTTAGAAAAGCATATGTGTTATCAATAATTCTCTTACGTTGTCTTTCATATCCAATATGATTTTCTAACCTTATATTATCAGGATTTTTTACAGGAATTATTTCACCATTATTATAAGTAAACATAATGTTATTACAATATATACCATATCCTAAGGTAAATAAATTATCCATTCTATCCTTATACATTTCATTAAAATTATATTCTAAGTTAACTTCCCACTCTGGCAGGAATATATCATATCCAATTTCTTTTTTAATATCCTTTGATGATATTTTAGATATTTCTTGTAAAGCTTCTAGCTCATGTCTTACACACTCTTTAAGCATATCTGAAACTTCTTCTTTCTTAGCTATCTTATGAACATAAAGATTTTCATCTTTTATAATAAGTTGCCATATGTAATCCGTGAAATTTTCATTTCTTTTAAAAAGCTCACTAGCAAAATTACTATAATTTTGAATTTTATCCCCAAGACTTTTTTCTTTAAAATCAATCATTTCAGTAAATGCTTTCATAACATCATCTTGAAATAATTGTTTAAATACTACAAAGGATCTTGCTTTAATATTTATTTCTTCTAAAGAACTCATAATACTATCAGCCCCCTTAAATTAGCTATTTGTTTTACTATAAATTTTAAGGAATCTTACATACATCTACCCAAGAAATATATTGTGAGTATTCTTCCACTTCTTTAATTGAAAGTTCAATTGCACTATTTGAACTACCACAAGCAGGAAAAACAGTATCAAAACGCTTAAGTGATTCATCTAAGTATATTTCTACGCCTTCATTTACAGCAAAAGGACAAACACCTCCAACAGCATGCCCAATTAAAGGTTCTGCTTCATCAAAGGAAAGCATTTTTGCTTTTGTTCCAAATTGAGCCTTATACTTAGGATTATCAATCTTTACATCTCCTGCTGCAACAACTAACACCACCTTATCTCCAACATGAAAAGATAATGTTTTAGCAATACGACTTTCTTCACAATTTAAAGCTTTTGCCGCAAGCTCAACAGTTGCACTTGAAATCTCAAACTCTTGTATCCTTTCCTCAACTCCTAAACTTTTAAAATATTCTTTTACTTTTTCAATAGCCATTTCTATCCTCCTATGTTCTTCACTAATTTATTTATATTAATATTCTTTATTACTATTTATTTTTCCAATATCTTATTGATGAAATAAAAATAATTACTATTGCAATTACAATATATATATTTTGTAGTAAAAATCCAAATAATGATGTATTATGTTCTCTCAGTGGCGCAGGTAATATACTATTTCCTATTATAAATATTAAAGATAAAACTATTCCTTTAAATAAACCAGCTTTTGCATTGTCTCTATTTCTTTCTCTTATAGATTCTTCATTAGAAAATATATCTTTTTTCTTAGTATCATCTGAATAAAAAATATAGTCAGTATTGTAATAACCATTTGAATAATTAAATTTAAATATTCTCCAACCATCGTCACTAAATAATTGTATATAATCATTTAAATCATCTTTACTAACACTTCTTGAATCTACTTTATAAATTCTATTTTTATTAGTGGTCTTTTCAAATCTATATGCATCTAATCTTAATGGCACAAATAAATCAAATGGTACTATACAATCTAATTGATATCCTCTTTTTGATTTTCTATTTAAATAATTTTCTACTGACTTACTCCCCAAATATAGTCTTATTCTTAGCATACTACTCCTCCCTTTTCTCAATAGTATATTCTGCTATTTTACATAATTGTTTTAGCCTATCATACTCTTTCATTAATATATCTAATCCATCTTCTGTAAGTTTATAAACTTTCCTCTTAGAAATATCTTCCGTTTTAAGCTGTTCAATTAATTTAGATTTTTTTAAATTATCTATTGCACCATATAATGTCCCTGCTGCTAATACAATATTGCCATTACTCATAACTTCTACTTTTTTAATAATTCCATATCCATGTAAAGGCTCAGATAATAATGATAAAAGGATATAAAATGTCTGTTCACTTAATGAATTTATCTTCATATATTCACCTCCATCTGTTTCTATAAAGTAATGCTATATCGTATAGCTATATATAGCTTCTCTATATATCGTATAACTATATATTATATATGCACATTTTATTTGTCAATATATTACATGTATATTTTTTGTAATTTACTTAATTATTTATAATATTTTTATTACCTTCTATCTATGATGTATGTCTACCTATATATTGACCACATATTTTCTCCTTGTTATAATATATGTAAACATTTAAACGAAAGGATTATAGGGATTTTAACAAAAAAAATCAATTATAAAAGCTGTATCTAAAAGCACAGTTTTAAATCTCTATGGAAAGGAGTATTTTATGAGAATTACCCATATGACTGTTATATTTTATAGTGCTACTGGAAATACAAGAAAAGTAGTTACTAGAATTGCAAAAAATATACAAGAAATATTGCAAGTCCCTGTCGATTATGTAAATTACACTAGGCCTCAAAATAGACAAGCTACTCATTCTTTTGGTCCAGAAGAGTTAGTTATTTTCGCCTCTCCTACTTATGCTGGAAGAATTCCTAACAAAATGTTACCTTATATCACAAGTGCTTTTTCTGGAACAAATACGCCTGCAATTCCTATAGTTGTTTTTGGCAATAGAAGCTTTGATAATGCACTTTCTGAACTTACTGATATCCTATCTTCTAATGGATTTATTCCTTTTTCTGCTGCTGCAATTGCAACTGTTCATGCTTTTTCATCAAATATTGGAACATCTAGACCAGATGCTAAGGATTTAGAACTAATAGATAGCTTTTGTAAGACTGCCTCAGAATATCTTATAAATAGTGAAGGTTTATCAAAAGTCGAAGTTCCAGGAGAACATCCAGCAGTTACTTATTACACTCCTTTAGGTGTAGATAATAATCCTGTAAACTTCTTGAAGGCAAAGCCAAAAACTCATAAGGAGCTTTGTGATAATTGTGGTGCCTGTGCAAAGGCTTGCCCAATGTCAGCAATTGATTTTGTTGATAATACCCTTGTTCCTGGAACCTGTATTAAGTGTCAATGTTGTGTGAAGATATGCCATTCACATGCTAAATATTTTGATGATGAAAAATTTATATCTCATGTTCAAATGTTAGAAGAGCATTATGTTAGAAGAAGTGAACCTTGCTTTTTCCTTCCTATTGCATAATTAATTTGAATTTAATCTATAAAGTATTATAGGATAAAAGGAGAAGTTTAATTTATGAGTATAAATCAATTAGTAGATTTACATAACCATACTATATGGTCAGATGGTAAAAATAATATAGAAGCTTTAATAGAGAATTCCATTAATCATAATATAAGTGCAATTGGTATCACTGATCATTATTATACTGGTAAGTGTCCTTCTATTTCACCTTCAAAGTTAAATAAGTATATAAATAAACTTACACAATCTAAAAATAAATTTGCCCATAAAATAAAAGTTTTAAGAGGCATTGAAATTAACTGTTTACCTTTTGAAGATTTAGATAAAATCAACTATAATTATATGAATAAATTAGATTATGTTCTTTTAGAGTATCTTGAGTATTTAAATGAGTCTATATCCTTAGAGGATATATCTAAATTTATAAATAATTTTAAAATAAAAGTTGGCTTAGCCCATACAAATTTAATTAAATTTGCTAATAGATATAGTAATTTAGAAGAAGGTCTTAGAGAAATACTAAAGTTTATTAAAAACAATAATATCTTTTGGGAACTTAATATAAATTCCTATTCTGATCATTACTATAACTTTCTAGTAGACTCAAATGAAGATATAAAATTATTGAAAAAATTACTTAAAGAATATGATATAGAGGTAACAGTTGGTTCAGATACCCATGACTTACTAGATTATGAATTCAAAAGAATAGAAAGAGCTAATATTTATTTAAAAGATTATAATTTTTTAAATGTCGAAAATCTGTAACTTATCATAGGTGTAAATTAATATAAATAAAGCCTTTAACTCTATATAGAAGAAACATTTTTTGAAAATTATACACATTATGAGACATTATTTAGTTTTATTTAAATATAAAACTAAATAATGTCCAATCCTACTTACTTAAAACATTCTTTCATTTTCTTTAATAAAATTCTTTTGCTTTTCTATATAATCAACTAATGGTTTTATATTACCAGATGCTGATTCTTCTAAAGCCCTTTTGTATTCGTCCGCAGATTCACCATTCATATATTTTAATTCTAATCTATTATCTAATAATTGCTTTAGATATATAAATCTGCCTATTCTACCATTACCATCTTGAAATGGATTTATACATTCAAATTCAAAGTGGAAGCTTGCTATATCATAAATTGTAACTATGTTTAAATTATAAAACTTTTCTATAATATTATTTAACTTATCTTCTACTTCCCATGGATTCGCTGTATCAAATTTATCACCAAGTATTCTATTTTGATATTTTTTAAATACTCCTGCTAAACCCATATCATATAATCTCGTTCTATACATTAAACTAGCATGCCATTCTTTTATCATTTCTAAAGTAAGTTTTTCATCTATTTTATCTAATACCATATCAAAGGTATAAAAAGAATTAACTGTTTCTTGAACATCATCTAATGCATGAGTTCCCATTACTATATTTTTTTCAAATAAGAATTGTAATTCAATTAGTATTATCTTATATTTCTATAGTATAATAAATAATTTCAACCTTCCCACTTTTATCTCCCCATCATTTTTTCTTCTATTTAGAACTGATCGAACCAATTTTGTAATTTATCCACAAATTGACCAATATGTAATCCATCCACAAAAGAATGATGTACTTGAACAGAAATAGGTATCATTATTTTATTATCTTTTTCATAATACTTTCCCCAATCAAATAAAGGTGTAGCATTATCTTTCTTACCTGAATTCGTATGTGAAATATGCTGGTACTTAACCCAAGGCATTGGAGAACACTGAAATACATCATTTCCTAACGGTGCTGTAAAATATTCCTTTTGTTCATTTGCTGTCTTTAATGCCAATTCACAATATTCTCTTAGATTATCTTTCATAGGTACATTGACTACTTTAAACAAATTTGTATCCTTGTTCAAATATGTAAATGCTGTATCAATCCTATCAAAAAGCACAACATTTCCATCCATAAAACGGTAACGAAATTCTTCAATTTCATTTGCACATTTGCATATAGAATATACCATTGCCATAGTAAAAGACAGTCCTTGTTCTTTAATAATATGTTTAAATTTAGTAATATCTGCTTCAAATGTAACACAGAAAGAAGGCTCTACACTATTTCTAAAAATCATGCAATGCATCGCTCTTCCCCATATTTTTTCATCAATAACTCTATATTTATTTGCCATATTCTTCACCTCTATAAATTCTAAGTTTATCTTACTAAATTATATCATTGAATATAATACTAAAAAAAGTGCCATTCAATCTGAATGACACTTATAAAAATCTTGATACTTATTCAAATTCTATAGTTGCTGGTGGTTTTCCTGTGCAATCATAAAACACTCTATTTACACCTTTAACTTCATTTACTATTCTAGTTGTTACTTTTCCAAGTACTTCCCATGGAAGATCAGCTGATTCTGCTGTCATGAAATCACTTGTAGTTACAGCTCTAAGTGCTACTGCGTAATCATAAGTTCTTTCATCTCCCATTACACCTACTGATCTCATGTTAGTAAGTGCTGCAAAGTATTGACCAATTTCTTTATCAATACCAGCCTTTGCAATTTCTTCTCTATAAATTGCATCTGCTTCTTGAACTATCTTAACTTTTTCAGCTGTTACTTCACCAATAATACGTATTCCAAGCCCTGGTCCTGGGAATGGTTGTCTGAATACTAACTTTTCAGGTATTCCAAGTTCTAATCCTGCTTTACGTACTTCATCCTTAAATAATAATCTTAATGGTTCTATTATTTCTTTAAAATCAACATAATCTGGAAGGCCTCCAACATTATGATGTGATTTTATAACTGCTGATTTTCCAAGTCCACTTTCGATTACGTCTGGATAAATAGTTCCTTGTACTAAGAAATCTACTGTTCCAATTTTCTTAGCTTCTTCTTCAAATACTCTAATGAACTCTTCACCAATTATTTTTCTCTTTTCTTCTGGCTCTTCAATTCCTTTTAATTTTTCATAGAATCTTTCTTGAGCATTTACTCTAATAAAGTTTAAGTCATATTGTCCATTAGGTCCAAATACTTCTTCAACTTCATCTCCTTCATTTTTACGAAGTAAACCATGATCAACAAATACACATGTTAATTGGTTTCCAACAGCTTTTGAAAGTAATACAGCTGCAACTGATGAATCAACACCACCTGATAAAGCACATAATACCTTACCATTTCCAACTTTTTCTCTAATTTCTTCAATTGTCTTTTCAACAAATGAATCCATCTTCCAATCTCCAGAACATTTACATGCATTATATAAGAAGTTAGATATCATCTTTGTTCCTTCTTGTGTATGCATAACTTCTGGATGGAATTGAACTGCATATAGATTTTTCTCTTCACATTCCATAGCAGCTACTGGACATACAGGTGTCTTTGCTACTATCTTAAAGCCTTCTGGTGCTTTTTCTATGTAATCTGTATGACTCATCCAACAAATTGTAGATGGTGATACACCTTCAAAAATCTTAGATTCTACATCAACATCAACCTTAGTTTTACCATATTCACTTACTGGAGCTGTAGCAACTTTTCCACCAAGCATATGAGACATTAATTGAGAACCATAGCATATTCCAAGTATAGGAATTCCAGCTTCAAATAAAGTTTTATCACATAAAGGAGAATCCTCTCCATATACGCTATTAGGTCCACCTGTAAATATTATTCCCTTAGGATTCATTTCCTTTATTTTATTAACACTTAAAGTATGTGGATGAACTTCACAATAAACCCCACACTCTCTAACTCTTCTAGCAATTAATTGATTATATTGACCACCAAAGTCAATAACTAAAACTAACTCTTTATTCATGGATACCTCCAGCTTAAATTTTCATTTATATTATAATATATCTTATCATTTGTTACCATTATAAAAAATGAAAGAATGAAAAAATTAAGGAGTAAAAGAATTTATTTAATACCTCAGCTTGTATGAGTTATTTCCTTAATTCTTCATTCTATATTTACAACAAATTTATTTGCTGTAATTAGGTGCTTCCTTAGTTATATTAACATCATGTGGATGACTTTCTCTTATTCCTGATGCAGTTTGTACTACAAATTTAGCATTTTCATATAAGTTTTCTAAATCAGGAGCTCCTAAGTATCCCATTCCTGATCTAATTCCACCTAATAATTGATATATTGTATCTGCAACATATCCCTTATATGCAACTCTTCCTTCAACACCTTCTGGTACAAACTTCTTAGTTCCATTTTGGAAGTATCTATCACTTGAACCCTTTTCCATAGCTCCTAGTGATCCCATTCCTCTATAAACCTTATAGCTTCTTCCTTGGTATATTTCCATTTCACCAGGTGCTTCTTCACAACCAGCAAACATTGATCCCATCATAGCTACTGATGCGCCACCAGCTAAAGCCTTAACTATGTCTCCTGAATACTTTAATCCACCATCAGCAATTACTGGAATGCCATACTTTCTTCCTTCTTCTGCACAATCCATAACTGCTGTTAATTGAGGAACTCCAACACCTGCAACTATTCTAGTTGTACAAATTGATCCAGGTCCTATACCAACCTTAACACAATCAGCACCTGCTTCAATTAAATCTCTAGTTGCTTCTGCAGTTGCAACATTTCCTGCTATAATTTGAAGTTCTGGATATTTAGCTTTAATTTTCTTAACTCCATCCATAACTCCTTTTGAGTGTCCGTGAGCAGTATCTAATGTAATAACATCAACATTAGCTTTTACTAAGGCATCTACTCTATCCATCATGTCCTTAGTAATACCAACTGATGCACCACATAATAATCTACCTTTAGAATCTTTTGCTGCATTTGGGAATGCTTTTGCTTTTTCTATATCCTTAATAGTAATTAATCCTTTTAAATTATTTTCATCATCTACTAATGGTAATTTTTCTATTTTATGTTTCTTTAATATTTCAAGGGCTTCTTCTAAAGTTGTTCCTTCTTTTGAAGTTACAAGTGGGCTCTTAGTCATAACTTCTGAAACTGGTCTATCATAATTTGTTTCAAATACAATATCTCTATTAGTTATTATTCCAACTAACTTAGATCCTCTTGTTATAGGAACTCCTGAAATTCTATATTGAGACATAAGTTCTTGAGCTTCTCTTATTGTATGATCTTCTGATAAATATATTGGGTCTGTTATTACCCCATTTTCTTGTCTCTTAACTCTATCAACTTCCTTAGCTTGCTCTGATATAGTCATATTTTTGTGAATAATTCCGATTCCACCTTCTCTAGCAATAGCAATTGCCATTTTTGATTCTGTTACTGTGTCCATACTTGCACTCATTAAAGGAATGTTTAATGTTATTTTCTTTGTTAATTTAGTTTTTAAGCTAACTTCATTAGGTAAAACCTCAGATTTATTTGGTACTAATAATACGTCATCAAAAGTATAAGCCGTCTTTATAATTGTTGCCATTGTATTTCCCCCTTTAAATAATTTTTTTCCTTCATTTTTATACTATTATGAAATATTTTCTTCGTTTTATTTTCTATTTTTATGTACAAAAAAAGACATACTAATCTTCTAAGTGAAGTTAATATGCCTAGAAATCTATATGATAAATATAGATATAGTATATCAAAATCACTCATAGTCGGAAATTTAAGGTTTCCGGTAGATACTCTCTGCCATATTCAGAGGATATACGAGTTAACTTATATGTCTGTTTTTAAATTTATAGATATTATATATCTCCACTATGCTATTGTCAATAAGTTTGCAATTTACATTTCAATTATTTTATCTATTGGCTAATATATTATCAACTTTTCTAAAAATATTAACTAAAAAATATTGCAAAAAGTATCGCATTTAGCGACCCTCTTAACTTATTTATATCTAATTTTTAGAACAAATCTGGTAAAAGTATATCTTTATTATCTTCAGTTGTATTAATTATAAATTTCTTATCTTTAACCTCTTCACCATTAACATAAATTTTATTTACAAACTTATTTTTATTATTTTCTTCTACGAAATGAATTCTACACTTAATTCTTGTAAAGTCTACTTTACCATTCTTAAATATAGAAACATTAATAGATATTGCCCCATATCAACAAAAGCAACAGTACCTTCTATAATATATTGCTCATTTAATGTAAATTCACCTAAATTAGCAATCTTATTGATTTAGTTATAATTAACATCTAATATATATGGATTTAAAGACAAAGAGTTAATTACATTGTAATAAGATAATGCCATTCTTTCTGGAAAAGCAGTAACATTTATTTTCAATTTTATCAGATACTTCTTCTAAGAAAATATATTGAATAACGTAGTCATTTAAATTAATAGGTAAATATTTTTGATTTTCTTAAAGATTTTACCTATATCTTTAAAATCTATACTACTTATATCTTTTAACTTGGATAAGTTAAACTTTCTCTTTTCCTGTGACATTCTTTCCCCCCTATCTACCATTTATAATGCTTAATGGATAATGCATAATTAAGGATTAAACTCTTACAGAGTTTATTTTTCATAATAATCTTAGCTATATAAGCCACTCTTTAGAAATTAAATGTATTTTATATATATAAGTTAATTTCTAATAAAACTAAAAATATTTATTTTATATAAGCAAAATGCAGTATAAATCTGCATTTTGCTTAGTAAGTTGATTATAGTATCTATTAAGGTGTTGTTGTTGATATTGTCTTTGGTGCTCCATCATCAGTTGGAAAATATATCAACTTATCTGTTGATACAGTTACTCCACCTTTATCATCTATTGTTACTTTAAAATTACCTGTTTCACTTTTTAGTGTTGGTACATTTTGAAGGTAAGCTTCAATTTTATCAGCATCTGTAGATGCTGTTGTACGATCAATTGTAAGTGCTGTAGTTGTTGGTACTGTTAAACTACCGTCTGCAATCAATGAAGTAGTGGCATTAGCTATAGTCTTAGCATTAGCTATATCTGATTTCACGTTAGCATTTTTTCTAACTTCACCGAATTTAGGAATAGCTATTACTGCTAGTATAGCTATAATTGCTATAACGATAATAAGTTCAATAAGTGTGAACCCTTTCTTTTTTTTCTTGTTTTTTAAATTGTTGATCATTTTAAATTCCTCCTTGTTTTTTCTTTATAAATTTATATATATAAATTAATAATTGAGAATATCGATAATAATTATATAAATTAATTTAGATTTTTTATTATTTTGAGAATCTACAACTGTATTTATATTGTCTAAGGTAATATTAAGAATTTTCCTTATTTCGGCTATAAATTTTGCAAAAATTCTGTTATCTTAGATTATTTAGATTTAAATATGTTTTCAAATTATACTGAAACTAAAAACTTATTTATATCTTTAAACCTAACTCTCAATTATTGAATTTAATCATTTTTAAATAGGTAAGAGTTAATAGGTAAGAGTGAATAGGTAAAAATCCTGTTGGATTTTTTTATTCTTCTCTTTTACTTCTTACTTCTTCATTCCCTCTTACTTCTTCTCTATTCACTCTTCACTAATAAATTGCTTTGCAATTTATTACATTTGTGTGTACATATGAAACATTGGTAGCATTACTGAAACTACTATAAGTCTAATTGTTATTCCCATAACTACTATTAGTATAGGCTCTATTAGTGCTGTAGCTGTTTTAACTGCATGTTCAACTTCATCTTCATAGAAGTCTGCTGTTTTATTTAAAATTTTATCTAAGGCTCCTGATTCTTCTCCTATTTTTACCATAGAAGATAGCATATTAAGTAAAATCTTATCATCTTTTATTGTTGTGCTTAAATTCTCTCCTCTTACAACTCTTTCTATTATTTTAAGTATAGATTCCTCTTTCACCAGACTCTATCATCTTTATAAGTAATTGCGGAAAAATCTTCTTATGTCTAGACATTGAAACTGAAAGTAATTCACCTTTCTTTACGTCTTCACTAATAGAAGTTAATATACCTCTAAGCTTTCTATTAGGAAGCTCTGTACACAATATGTCTAGGCAATTTACAATTGAAACCCCAGCATCTAGTATGGTATAAAACTGTCTACAAAAAATTGCTAAATCCTTAGTAGTTACTTTATAAAAAACTTTAAATTCAATGCTCTTACTTTCCACTACCTCATCTATTTTCAATGGATAATATCCACTAGAGGTTATCCTACTAATTACATCATCTTTTGAAATACATTCATATTTTCCTTCAACCTTTGTTCCATCACTTTTCATAGCTCTGTATTTAAAAATTTTCATAGATATTCATCACCTAAACTTGCCTTAATAAGGCTATACTCGCTAATTCATAAATAGTTGTTATTCCTTCTAAAACTAAAGCTTTGCACTGATCAGCTAAAGTGGTCATACCATTCTTAATAGATATTTCTTGTAATAAATTAGCATTATTAGTTTCATTTATAACACTTCTATGCTCCTTAGTTATTTCCATTATTTCATAAATACCTACTCTTCCATTGTATCCACTACTATTACAGTGATCACAACCCTTACCCCTGTAAAGCTTAAGCCCCTTATTCTTGTCTATATTAAATATTGATTTTTCATAATCATATGCTAGGTACTCTTCTTTACAACTACTACAAATTTTCTTTACAAATCTTTGAGCTATTATTCCAGAAATAGATGTTGCCACTAAATAAGGTTCAATTCTCATATCTAACAACCTAGTTATTGTAGATGGTGCATAATTTGTATGTACTGTACTTAATACTAAGTGACCAGTTATATCTGATTTTATTACAATTTGTGCTGTTTCTTCATCTCTTATTTCTCCTACCCTTACTATATCTGGATCTTGCCTTAGTATACTTCTAAGGCCACTTGCAAAGGTTAATCCCCTTCATTGTTAACGTTTACTGCAGGCAAGATAGATACTCTAAGATCAACCTCATCATTATCTACTTTAGTTATTATTCTACAATCTTGTGGTATTCCTTTTTCCGCTATATTTAAATTTGCAAGTATCTTTATTCTAGTTATTAATGGAGCTAAGCTTTCAATTCCTAAAGTACTAATAGTTGTTAGCTTTCCATCTATCCTATATCTTATTCTTATTTCCTTTTCATAAGGCTCTATGTGTATATCTGAAGCTCTCATTTCTATAGAATTCTTAAATAAATACTCTATCATCTTAACAACAGGAGCATTTTTTACATCATTTATTTCTTCTATATCTAAATCAATAATTTTAGAATCTATAGTTTCTTTAATTAGCTCTTCTGCTGCTTTATTAACTTCTTCGCTACTATAATTTATTTGAACAAATTTGTTAATATCTTTCTTAGGTGCAATAAATGTTTTAACATTTAATCCTATTGATATAGAAATATCATCTATTGCAAAAATATTTAATGGATCTGAAAGAGCTATCATTATTTTTTCTTCTTCAAAGCCAAAGGCTATTAAGTTATATTTAATGCAAAGGTTTTGTGGTATTATCTTAATGGATTTTTTATCAAAATTAACATTATTTAAATCAACTTTTTGTATTCCAGTTTGAGTTTCTATAGTCTCTATAATATCTTTTTCTGAAACTATTCCACTCTCAATTAAAACTTCTCCTAACTTTTTTCCTAAAAGTTTTGGGTTTTCAAAGCATTTTGAAGCTGAAATGTAGTTATTTTTTCTGCCATTACTAAGATATCTCCAAGTCTTTTCTTTTGAACTATAGCCATAAAATTCACTCCTATATCTATTTGAATTCTTAATTATATCATTTTCAAAATTTCCTCTTTTATCTATTTCAATTCATTTCCAATGTCAATACAGACTTTAGTATTTTTCAAGCACAATTTATGTTTAAATTAAATTCACATTTTAAAGAAAAAAATTTAAATAAAATAACAATAATTCCCTTCCTATTACAATATACATCATAGTTCCAATAGCTATATATGGCCCAAAAGCAATCTCTGCTTTTCTGTCTTTTAATTTAAATAGTAATATTATAGTTGCTACTAATCCACCTAATACTATAGCAATAAATAAAGCTACTAAAATTCCTTTAATACCAATAAACAATCCGCAAATACCTGCTATTTCAGCATCGCCTTGTCCCATTCCTTTTGTAATTACTACTATTAGGTATATGATTAAATATCCAATAATTCCACCTAATACATTATTAAGTAAGGTTGTATCCTTTGTATACAATCCTGTTAGTATATAAACAACCCCTAAGACTGCCCCTAAGATTGTTGTTGATGAATATATATATTTACACTCTAAATCTATATAAGAAATTACTATTAATATTGAAGCTAAAATACTATATGCTATAAAATTTAAACTTAAGTCAAATTTTAAATATATTAATAGATATAATATTCCATTTAAAATTTCAACTAATGGATATTTTATAGATATTTTTTCTCCACATTTTCTGCATCTTCCTCTTAGAACTAAGTAGCTTAAAACTGGAATAAGATCAAAAGCCTTAAGATTATATCCACAAGTTGTACAATGAGATGGTGGAAATGCTATAGATTCCTCTCTTGGTATTCTATAAATACATACATTTAGAAAACTTCCTATACAAAGTACTAATATTAATATTAAAATTTCCACAATGTCCTCCTAAAAATTTAAATATAATTATAATGAACTCTATTTAAATACTATCCACTTTTTATAATTTTTAGTCAATAAACTTTTATTTATATAATAAAAAAATACCAATTATAATAAAATTTATTATAATTGATAATTTATCTTCAATTCTTTATATAAACATTTAAGAATTCTCCATTTTTATTAATTTCAAAATCTACTTCATCCTTTAATATTTTTCTTGCCTCTTGTATGGTTAGAAGTTCTATCTTATTGAAATTATCTATATTTTTATACTTAGCTATAGCTTTTAATTTATCATCACTTTTATTTTTTATAGAATATAGTGTATCTGAATCTTCAAATTCTATTGAATCATTTATTTCTACTACATTAACAGTTAATATAAATTCTCTAATGCTTTCTTTTACTTCTATTTTTTTTGTCATTTTCTTATAATTATTATAAGTAATAAATAATGTAGTTCCTAATATTGCTGAAATAATTAATAATAAAGTTATTCTTATTCTCTTAATTCTTAATCTTTTGCTTTTGGCATTCATAATATCCCTCTATGTTATACAATATTTTTCTTATTCTAATTATAAATTATAGATTATATTATATCAATATATTATGTAGCTTGTTAAATAGAAAAGGAGCTATTATAACTAGCTCCTTTTAAATATTTAAATTTTAGTACATTCCGTCCATTCCCATTCCTGGTGCTCCTGGCATTGGAGTTTCTTTTTGAGGTATATCTACTACAGCAGCTTCTGTAGTTAAGAATGTTGATGCTACTGAAGCAGCATTTTGAAGTGCTGATCTTGTAACCTTAGTTGGGTCAACTATACCAGCTTTAATCATATTTACATACTCATCTCTTAAAGCATCATAACCAATTCCTGCTTCGCATCCCTTAACATGTTCAATAATAACTGAACCTTCAAGTCCTGCGTTAGTTGCTATTTGTCTCATTGGTTCTTCTAATGCTCTAACTATAATATTAATACCAACTTGAGTATCTGGAATATCTGAAGTTACTGTATTTACTTCATTTATAATATTAGCATAAGCTGCTCCACCACCTGGAACTATTCCTTCTTCAACAGCTGCCTTTGTAGCTGCTAAAGCATCTTCAATTCTTAATTTCTTTTCTTTTAATTCTGTTTCTGTAGCTGCACCAACTTTTATAACTGCAACTCCACCAGCAAGTTTTGCTAATCTTTCAGTTAATTTTTCTTTATCAAATTCTGAAGTTGTTTCTTCTATTTGAGCTCTTATTTGAGCAACTCTTTCTTTAATAGCTTCGCTATTTCCTTTACCATTAACTATAGTAGTATTTTCTTTTGTAACTTTTACGCTTTCACATTGTCCAAGCATATCTAAAGTTACTTCCTTTATATCTATGCCAAGTTCTTCTGATATAACTGTACCACCTGTTAATATTGCTATATCTTGAAGCATTTCTTTTCTTCTATCTCCAAAACCTGGTGCTTTTACAGCTACACATGTGAAAGTTCCTCTTAATTTATTAACTACTAATGTAGTCATTGCATCTCCTTCAACATCTTCAGCTATAATAAGTAATTTCTTACCTTGTTGAACTATTTGTTCTAATATTGGAAGTAATTCTTGAATATTTGATATTTTCTTATCAGCTATTAAAATTAATGGATTATCTAAAACGGCTTCCATTTTTTCTGTATCTGTTACCATATAAGCTGATACATATCCTCTATCAAATTGCATACCTTCAACTACATCAAGTTCAGTCCCCATTGATTTTGATTCTTCAACAGTTATAACACCCTCGTTACCTACTTTTTCCATAGCATCAGATATTAATTTACCAACTTCTTCATCTGCTGCTGAAATTGCTGCTACTCTTGCAATATCTTCTTTTCCATCAACAGGTTTAGAAATTTTCTTAATTTCATCAACAGCTTTATCAACAGCCATTCTAATACCATTTCTAATTAATATAGGATTTGCTCCTGCTGTAACATTTTTTAACCCTTCTCTAATTATTGCTTGAGCTAAAAGTGTTGCTGTAGTAGTACCATCCCCTGCTACATCATTAGTTTTAGTAGCAACTTCTTTAACTAATTGAGCTCCCATATTTTCATATGGATCTTCTAACTCTATTTCTCTTGCAATTGAAACACCATCATTAGTTATTAAAGGTGCACCAAATTTTTTATCTAATACAACATTTCTCCCCTTTGGCCCTAATGTTACCTTAACAGTATCGGCTAATGTATCAACACCAACTTGCATTGCTCTTCTAGCATCTTCGCTAAATTTAATCATCTTTGCCATAATTTATTCCTCCCTTATTCAACTATTGCTAAAATATCATCTTGTTTTAAAATAGTGTACTCTTCACCATCAACTTTTACTTCAGTACCAGCGTATTTTGAGTAAAGTACCTTATCGCCAACTTTTACTTCCATTTCTACTCTATTTCCATCTACTACAGCTCCTGGTCCTACAGCTACAACTTTTGCTTCTTGTGGTCTTTCTTTTGCTGCACCTGTTAAAACTATTCCACTTTTAGTAGTTTCTTCTGCTTCTAGTTTCTTAATTACTACTCTATCTGCTAGTGGTTTAATATTCATAAAAAAATCCCTCCTAATTATATATATAAAATTATTATTATTATATCTATATTAGCACTCATCTTTATTAAGTGCTAACAATTTTATAATAATATTTTGATTTTTTTTTTTCAAATTGTAATCTTTATATTTTTCCTCTAAAATTAATAAATATTACCATTTTTCATTAATTAGTTTCTATTTCCTTATGTTTATATCTATTTTCTTCATTTTAGAACTTCTTCTATTTTGCACTCTTTTATTATATGTTATCTTGCATTATTTAAGACTAATCTAATAATTATATGAAAGATAATAAGACTAACAATGTAGGTAATATTTCTTATTATAATTTAATTCCTGATTGAATATAAAAAATGTCAATATTAATCTTTCCCATTATTATATAAATTATTACCAAATCTATCTATATAAGATTAATTATATATAAAAAAACTCCCTAAGGAGTTTTTTTAATGAATTCATTTTCTTTCTAAATTAATATTTTTAAATTCTTTTATTTTTTCATTATCCATAACTGATTTTCTAGAAGCCTGTGAATTTATCTTATTAAAAGTTGATTTAGATTTAAATGGAGTAGATATGGTTCCTGCACCATTTATACATCCACCTTCACACATCATACCTTCAATAAAGTTTCCTTGTAATTTTCCTATTTTACCCATAGTCATAGCTTTTTTAATTTCTATTCCCCCTGCAGCTTTTACTGGAGTAAAATTAACTTCTAATCCTTGACTTCTAATATAATTTTCAATAGCTGCTGTTAAACCACCATGAGCACCAAATCCTCTTCCATATATTGATGCTTCATCAACTAATTCATCTTCACATTCTTCAACTTCTATATCAAAAGCATTAAATAATGCTAATATTTCTTCAAAAGTTAATACATAATCTACTGCACCCTTTACAGATTTTTTAGCTGCTTCATTTTTCTTAGCAGTACAAGGTCCTATAAATACAACCTTTGCCTCTGGATCAATACTCTTAATATATCTAGCTGTTGCTATCATAGGTGATGCCGTACTAGAAATTCTATCTGCTTCTGAAGGCATAGTTTTCTCTATATAGTTTAAAAAGCCTGGACAACAAGAGTTAGTCATATATTTATCTCCATTTTCCATTCTTTCTACAAACTCATTACTTTCATGTACTGTTACTGCATCTGCTCCACAAGCTGCTTCTAGCATATCAACAAAGCCTAATTTCTTAATTGCATTTTTAATTTGTCCATAGCTAACCTTAGGTCCAAATTGACCTGCAATTGCTGGAGCTACAATAGCATACATTTTTCTTCCTCTAGCAAGTCTCTTTGCTACTGGAACTATTAAGCTTTTATCTGATATAGCTCCAAATGGGCATGCAGTCATACAACTACCACAGTTAACGCAAATTTCCTCTTTTATAATAGCTCTTCTATCTTCTTGACTTATATCTAAAGCTCCTGTAGGACAAACCCTTTTGCAAGGTCTCATTACTTCTGCTATTGCATCATAAGGGCATGCTTTTTTACACATTCCACATTCTTTACAAAGTTCTTGATTTATATATGCTCTACCACCTACATAATGGATTGCTCCAAAGTTACAAGCTTCATCACATTTATGAGCTAAGCATCCTCTACAAGAATCTGTTACACTATATTTATTAATTGGACATCTATCGCATGCTGCTTCAATAACGTATATTATTTGATCTTCTTCTCTAATATCTACAAACTCATCATCAATATTATCACCGTTAGCCAAATATCCTGCTGCTAGTTTTGCTCTTTCTAAAACAATAGCTCTTTCCTTATAAACACAACATCTGTACATTGCCTTGTCCCCTTTTATTATTTCATAAGGAATCTTTTCTATTGATTCAGTAGATAATTCTCCATTCTTAGCTAATCTTGCTACCTCTGTTAGAACTTCATGCTTTAATTTTTTTAACTGAGTCTCAAATTGAAACATACCAAAATCCTCCTATATAAATAAACTTAAACATTACTCCCTAATATTATTATAACAGGTAATTTATTCCTAAGTTAATAATTTTGAATATTCTTATAATTTTCGGCAATGGTAATTAAAAAAGCGCATATTTTGCGCTTTTCTACTAAATTTTATTTTTTATCTTCTATAGCATAAATATAATCATCTATATATTCACCTATTTTATCCTTTAGTAAAGCTTCTGCATTTGGCTTTAATAAACCATCTCTAATCTTTTTATATTGCTCATGCATATATTGGCTTATTAAAGTAATAGGAATATTAACATCCTTTAAGTTGTTCATAAGCTTTTCTAAAGCATAATTAACTTCTTCCTTAGGCATATAATATCTAGCTCTATCAGATAAGCTATACTTTCTTTGTAATTTAATTTCTAATCCATTCCCTGAATAGTGATGCATCCATTCTTTTGGATTTTTAACCATATTGTAATCTAAAACTTCTATAAAATTAGATAATTCAACATTTGAATCATATTTTAATAACTCATTTTCAATAGCATTTAATGCAAAGATACCTTCTCTAAAACCAAAAGTAAGAGCTGGTCCAACTTTTAATATTATAAATCCATCTTCAACCATTTGCTTTAATGCTTTTGGACTTTGATAATCTGTAGAATGAGCTTCAAAAACTAAGTTTGGATAATCCTTTAAAGCATTACTTAATTCTTTTGCATCTTCTCTATTATATTTCCATACATCTTCACTTCCAAATTCTACTCCTGGTTGAACTACTATTCCAACTACATACTGAAAAGCATCTTTAAGCCCATAAGCTTCAAAGGTATTTTTAAAAGTATCTACCGTATTCTTAAAGTCTTTTACCTTTGTAACCTGCATTCCTTCTTCCTCTTCTTCTACTTGCGCTCCTCCTGGAATTGGAACTTCGCTTCCTATAATATAAACTGGATGTATTGCATCTTTATTAGTTTCTTTTAACTCAATATAAGCTTCTTCTGCTACTTTACATAATTGAGCTGCTCTATCTGCTATTAAATCATCTCCAAAGATATTATTTTCTATATCTCCTTTTAATGGCATGCTTGTATCAAGATGAATCTTAGTAAATCCAGCTAAAACATATTGTTTAATAAGCTCCTTAGAATTTTCCATAGCTTTTTCAGCATCTATATTTTTCCATGTTAATGGACCTAAATGATCTCCACCTAATATAATTCTTTCTTTAGGGAAACCAACTTCATCTGCTATATTATGAATATATTCAAAGTAATCCTTTGGTTTCATTCCTGTATATCCACCAAATTGATCTACTTGATTTGCTGTTGCTTCAACTAATAAAGGAATATCCTTATCTAAAAGTCTTTCCATAGCTGCTTCAATTACATATTTATTAGAGCAACATACTGAAAATATCCCCACATTCTTTCCCTTTTTAAATTCATTGACCATTTTTTTAATTTCATGCATAAACTCAACCCCTTCTTACTTTACAAATAAGACAAAATAACACTTTAGCTTTACAACTTAATATTATTTTCTCAAAATTTATATTTAATTTAAAATTTAAGCTTTTCCATTACTTCCACAAACCATAATCTTGTGTGCAACTATTTTTTTCATAGCTTCTTTTCCTGGTGCCATATATTTTCTTGGATCATTAGCATCTGGATTTTCTATAAAGTACTTCTTTACTGCATCTGAAAATGGAATCTTTAAGTCAGTTGCAACATTTACCTTACATATTCCTAAAGAAATTGCCTTTTTAACTAATTCATCTGGTACATCTGATGCTCCATGTAAAACTAGTGGTACCTCTACCATAGCTCTTATTTCTGCTAATCTATCTAAATCTAATTTTGCTTCACCTTTATATAGTCCATGTGCTGTTCCAATAGCTACTGCTAATGAATCTATTCCAGTTCTTTCAACATATTCTTTTGCTTGTGCTGGATTAGTATACTTAGTATCTTTTTCATCTACTATTAAATCATCTTCTTGTCCACCAAGTCTTCCAAGTTCAGCTTCTACTGTTGAATCATATTTATGTGCATATTCTACAACTTTTTTAACTATTGCTACATTATCTTCAAAAGACTCATGAGAAGCATCTATCATAGTTGATTTAAATCCAATATTAACGTAATGTTTTATTTCATCAATTTTTTCAAAGTGATCTAAATGGATCGCAATTGGAATATCGTGTTTTTTAGCTGCAACTTCTGCCATAGCTACTATATATTCTCCGCCTGCATAATCAATAGTTGATGGAGTTCCAGCTAATATTACTGGTGATTTAAGTTCAGCAGCAGTTTCTACAACTACTTGTAATGTTTCTAAATTATGAATATTGAAAGCCGGTACTGCATACCCTTCTCTTTGAGCTTTATTTAACATTTCTCTTGTTGATACTATATTCATTTTACTTCACTCCTCTGTTTAATAATTTTTTCTATTTATATAAATTCTTCATTAGTTATCTATTTAATATAAATTTTTATTAAATACATTTTTCGTTATTTGAAAACAATATTTTCCTATATAAAAACTACAATTTATACAGTAATATCACACTGGTAATTATAACTTTTAGCTTAATATTATATTTTTTCTCAAGTTGTAATGTTGTCATTACCAGTTAGGTTAAAAATTTTTTATTTTTAATTGTTTTTCAATTTCACCCTATATTTAAATTTATCTCCCCTAGCAACACTTACTGTATATTCAATTACATTTGTGTTTTCATATGTAAATCTCTCTATTTTTAAACTTGGTGATCCTTCTTTAATATCTAAATAAACACTTTCTAGCTTGTTTGTTAATATTGGCATAAAATATTCTTCTGCTGATGTTATCTTAGTATTAAAGCATTTTAATAGAACATCATACATAGGATTTTCTTCTAATTGCTCTTTTTCTATCCCCTTAAATCTATTAAAAGGAAGATATGTAGTTTCATACATCATAGGTAATCCATCAGCTTTTCTTATTCTAGATATTCTATATAACAAATCATCTATTCCTATATTAAATATTGAGCATATTTTTTCATCACCTTGGACTATTTCAAATCCTGTAACTTCTGAACTTGGGACTTTACCTAACTTCTTCATCTCTTCAGTAAAGGAATAAAAAGATATTAAATCTTGATTCATTCTTTTAGGGGATACAAAAGTTCCTTTTCCATGTATCTTATATATATATCCTTCTTTTTCAAGTTCATCCATTGCTTGTCTTACAGTAGTTCTACTAACATTATAAATTTCACAAATTTCTCTTTCAGAAAGTATTTGTTCATTTTCTTCTAGGCTATTCTCTATCATATCTATAAGAATATTCATAAGTTGTAAATATAGTGGTGTTCTAGAGTTTTTATCTACTATTTCACTCATTAAATTCACCTCATTATTTTTATATTTTAATTATACCATAAACAAAAAATATAAAAAGAATTTTTTATTATTATATAATATTCAA
>NZ_JBNPON010000016.1:0-53143 GCF_050315195.1 Clostridium sp. SGI.024
GGAGGCTATTGTTAAATAGCCTCTGATTTTTGTTAAAAAAATAAATATATGTTCTTATTTTAATTAAACTATTGATATATTAATATTAAATGATTGAATAAGGAGAGTATTGGTAATGATGAAGGATTTATATGATATAAGTATTGGATTAGTTTTAGCTGGTGGGGGTGCTAAAGGGGCATATGAAGTTGGTGTTTATAAAGCACTAAAGGAATTAGAAATTGTAGATAATATAAAAGTTATTTCTGGAACATCTATAGGTTCAATTAATGCTCTGTTTTTTGCTATGGACGATTTGAAAATCATAGAGAGTAGCTGGAATAGTCTTAAATATTCACAATTTTTATTTCTTCAGGAGAACTCTTCAGTTTTAGAAAAGATAAAAAATAATAATACAGATAATAATTTATTAGAGAAAATAAGATTTTGTGATATAGGATTATTATCTCAAGAAGGTATAAGTAATTTTATTGAAGAATATATAGATATGAAGGCTGTAAAAAAGTCTGGCAAGGAAATATACGTTAATGCATATAACGTAGACAAGGAAAGACCAGAATATTTCAAGTTAAATGATTTTAGTGAAGAGGAAATTAAGGAAAGAGTGCTTGCATCCTGTGCAGTTCCCCATCTTTTCAAGCCGATAGTTATTAATGGTATGAGATATGCAGATGGTGGGATAAATTCACCTTTATATTCTAAAAATAACGTAGATAATGTACCAATTTATCCAATAAAAAGCTATGATTGTGATATTATAATTGTGGTTCATTTATCTTATAAGAATAACATAGATAGAAATGGCTTAGAGAATAGTAGGATAATAGAGATTTATCCATCAACTCCATTAGAAATAATAAATGGAATAGGAACTATTAATATAAAAAAGGATACCATTGAACATAATATTAAACTTGGATATAGGGATGCTATGGTAATAATAGCACCTATGATAATAGATATTTTAAAAGGAAGAAGCATAGAGGCTTTAGTAGAAAAAAATGATGAAAATAATAAAAAATTAAAAATATAGGTATTAATTTTCTTAAAGGATATTCATTTACCTAATTAATAAATGCACACCTACTAATAAAAAAGTAATGGTGTGCATTTTAATTATATATAAAAGTAATTTAAATTAAGTCTAAAAATTATTTACCACTAGCACCATAGTTTGATAGAACTCTTGCACTAGGATCATTAACATTACAGCCTTCCCAAGTTTTATTTGGCATCCAGAAGTCTACTATCATTTCACCTTGATTAGGGTAATATTTTTCGAATATTTCTCTATATAATAAAGATTCCTTTGTAAATGGTTTTGCGTGGTATTCATATTTTTTACATAAAGCTTCAAAATCTTCATCAGAATATTTTGAGTTTGCATATTCCTTTAAATAATCAACCATAGAGTGACCAACAGCATCACTAAAGGCTGCTTTTTCACGGTATAATATATTTTGTGGAAGAAAATCTCCTTCAAAGGCATGCCTTAATAAATATTTACCCATGTTATATTTATTTAATTTCTTTTCTGGATTAATGGACATAACATATTTTACAAAGTCTAAATCTCCAAAAGGAACTCTTGCTTCTAAGGAATTTGAGCTTATACAACGGTCAGCACGAAGTACGTCATACATATAAAGTTCATTAACTCTCTTTATTGATTCTTTTTGAAATTCTTCTGCATTTGGAGCAAAATCCGTATATTTATATCCAAATAATTCATCAGAAATCTCACCAGTTAAAAGTACTTTTACAAGAGAGTTTTCATGTATCTTTTTACAAAGTAAATACATACCCATACTTGCTCTTATTGTTGTTATATCAAAAGTTCCAAGTATTTTAATAACTTCATCTAAGGAATCAATTACCTCTTCTTTTGTCATATAAAATTCAGTATGCTCACTACCTATATAATCAGCAACCTCTTTAGCATATTTTAAATCAATAGCATCTTCTGACATACCTATGCAAAAAGTTTTAATTGGTTTTTCAGGATGTAATTTTTGAGCAACTGCACATACTAAGGAACTATCTAATCCACCACTTAATAAGAAGCCCACTGGAGCATCAGCATCCATACGTTTTTTTATTCCAGCTACTAACTTATCATGAATTTTATTTAAGATAATATCTATACTATCAGTGCAATATTCACCATTTATTTTAGTAATATCACAGTAACAAGTAAATTTACCATCAGCATAATAATGTCCCGGTGGGAATGGCATAATTTTTTCAGTTAGCCCAACTAAATTTTTAGCTTCACTTGCAAATAATATTTTCTTGGATTTTGAATATCCATAAAATAATGGACGAATTCCAATTGGATCTCTAGCTGCAATGTAACTATCTTTTGTCCCATCATAGATAACAGTTGCAAACTCAGCATCTAATTTAGAAAACATATCTAATCCATATTCATAATACATTGGAAGTAGTATTTCACAATCACTTTCAGAATTAAAGGAATATCCTTTCTTAATTAATTCTTTTTTGATTTCACGGAAACCATAAATTTCTCCATTACAGATAGCAGCATCTTTATTATTTGTAAATGGCTGCATACCACTAGTACTTAAATCCATAATAGAAAGTCTTTGAAAACCAAAGATTCCAGAAGGTAAGGCAAATATCTTTGTCATATCTGGTCCTCTAGATTCAGTTCTTTTTAATGCTTCTTCAAATTTCTCCATTTTAATGTCTTTTCCTGCATAACACATAATTGTACACATATTGATAGCCCCCTTAATATAAAAATAGCACCAACTCGTCTTATAACAATAGGACGAATTGGTGCTTATCCGCGGTACCACCTAAATTACCTTAAAAAGGTCTCTTCCCAGCCATTACTGGTATCCATATAACGCATGGAATACGGCGCCCCTAATTTATCTAATAAATAATAATGGATATTTCAGTTTGCAGCTACTGAGTGTTATTCAAAAAAGCCCTGCCACTGAATTTACACTATCTTCAGCTCACTGTAGGTGGTTACTTTTTCTACTTCTCTCTATCTTTGCTTTTAATTAATTGTATTTATTTTAAGTTTTTCATATTAATTTGTCAATGATTTTTGAGAAAATTTACAATATTTCAATTATAAGTATACATTATAACACCAGACTTTAAAAAGTGATATTATTAAATAAAAGAGGGGTGATGAATAAATGGCAAGTTCATATAAAACTGCTGAAGTAGCTAGTATTATTGGAGTTCATCCTAATACTGTTAGGTTATACGAAAAACTTAATTTAATACCAAAAGCTAAAAGATTAGACAATGGCTATAGAGTATTTAATGAATTTCATATTGAACAATTTAAACTTGCAAGGACTGCTTTTAAAGTAGAGATATTACAAAATGGTCTTAGAAAAAAGATAATTAATATTATTAAAACCTCTGCAAGAGGAGATTTCCAAAAAGCAATTGAATATTGCGAGGATTATATTAATCAACTTAATAGAGAAGAAAAAAATGCAGAAGAGGCTATTGAACTTGCTAAGAAAATAATATTAGGAGAAGAAAAAATAGAAAACCAGATATCATTTACAAGAAAACAAGCAGCAGACTATCTTGATGTTACTATAGATACCCTAAGAAATTGGGAAATGAATGGATTATTATCTGTAAAGAGAAAAGAAAATGGATATAGGATATATACAGAAGAAGATATTAAAATCTTGAAGATAATAAGATCTTTAAGATGTGCCAATTATTCTATTGCATCTATTTTACGAATGATTAATGAAGTATCTAAAAATAGCAATATTGACATTCGTGAAGTTATTGATACTCCTAAAAAGGATGAAGATATAGTGACAGCTTGTGATAAGCTACTTACTTCCCTAAATAAAGCAGAAGAAAATGCAAAATTCATGATGAAACAGCTAGTAAGTATGAAGGAAAAATTTAATAACTTTACATTTTAACACCAGAGTTTTATCTGGTGTTATTATTTTATCAACAAAGGATAGGAGGTTTATGAATATGGAAGTAATAAAAATTAGTAATCTTTCAAAGGATTATGGAAATGTAAAGGCTGTTAATAACCTTAGCATTTCTGTAAAGCAAGGTGAAATATTTGGACTTCTTGGAGCAAATGGTGCAGGTAAAAGTACAACTATTGAGTGTATTTTGGGCACAAAGAAGTATGATAGTGGACAGGTTTCACTTTTAGGAATGAATCCAGAAAAGGAGAGAAAGAAGTTATTTCAGAAGGTTGGAGTTCAATTTCAGGAGTCAAATTATCAAGATAAAATAACAGTAGAAGAACTTTGTCAGGTAACAGAATCTCTTTATGAAAAAACATTAGGATATAAGGATTTATTAAAGGAATTTGGATTGCTAGATAAATGCAAAAGTTTAGTCGCTGAGCTTTCAGGAGGCCAAAAGCAAAGATTATTTATAATATTAGCTTTAATTCCAAATCCAGGCATTGTATTTTTAGATGAATTAACAACTGGATTAGATACTAAAGCTAGAAGAGATGTATGGAAGTGTATATCTAAGTTTAATAAAAATGGATTAACTATTTTTTTAACATCTCATTATATGGACGAGGTAGAAAAGCTATGTGATAAGATTTGCATACTAAGAGAGGGGAAAAGTATTTTTTATGGAACTGTAAAGGAAGCTATTAATAATAGTCCTTTTGATAATTTAGAAGAAGCTTATTTATGGTACACAGGGGAGGAGGAAGAAGAGGATGAAAGCATTTAAAACAATGTTAAAGACAGAATTAAAATTATCTTTTAGGGGAATTGATATGTTTATATTCGGAATTTGTATGCCAGTAGTAATTACTGCTCTTATTGCTATTATTTATGGAAATAAACCAGCTTTTGAAGGCGCAAATTATACATTTTTACAACAATCCTTTGGAGCACTTACAACTATTGCAATATGTGCAGGAGGGGTGATGGGATTACCTTTAGTTATTTCTGATTATCGTAACAAGAAAATATTAAAAAGATTTAAGGTAACTCCAGTAAGCCCAGTTATGATTTTAGCAGTACAATTAGTTATATACTCCTTATATTCTATTACTTCTTTAATTCTTGTTTATGGAGTTGCAAGGTTATTTTTTAACTATAACTTTCAAGGATCATGGATTTTATTTTTAAGTTCATATTTATTAGTAATGGTATCAATGTTTAGCATTGGATTAATGGTTGGTGGAATTGCAAAAGATACAAAAATAGCTGGAGTAATTGCAAGTATTTTATATTTTCCTATGCTAATTTTTTCAGGAGCAACACTTCCTTATGAGATTATGCCAAAATTTCTTCAAAAGATTGCAGATATATTACCTTTAACTCAAGGAATTAAGCTTTTAAAGGCAGCATCTTTAGGAATAAGTGTAGATAATGTTATTATTCCTATGATTGCAATGATTAGTATTGCTATTATATGTACTGGAGTAGCACTAAAGTTTTTTAAATGGGAATAATAAAAAACGAACAGTGTTAATGAGAGTTTGTACTATGGAGTACTTATGGTATTATATCCACAACAATCTGAGCAACGCGCAGAAGCTATATTAAACATAATATCTAAAAAATAAGAATTTATTATTACAATTGCTACCTAACATAGAGCTTTTGCTATATGTTAGGTGGCTTATTTTATTTTTTTAACATTATTTTAATTAAGACTATCTTTAGTGCAAGTGTATTTAAATTGGGGCTGAGTTTGAAGATAATATCCATTTCTTACTTGGGAAATCCAATTTTGAAAAATTTCTAACCAAGCACTACTATTAAAGAAGTCTGATAAAGGAAGATTTGGATTCCATTCAAGTAATAAAAATGGAGTAATTCCATATGACCAGATACCAATTTTTTCAACAGTTGATTCTCTAATTAAAAGCATTGGAAGACCAAATTGATAAGCCATAGCAGGTTCTATTTGTGCAAATGGGCTTCCCTCCCAAGTAGTTGAATCAATTGATTGTCGCAAATTGTTTTGTAAAGTTCTAACTTCTATTTGAGCTAAATCAAGAGCTATAAAACCATAACTTGACAATATCATTCTGCGTATATTAGTAAGAGGTGTTTCTGGATACTGCTCAGTATTTGGTAATGTTCTTGGAAAAAATAAAGCCTTTCTGATTTCTTTAATTATAATTTCACCGAATTCTCTTTGTTTTGAATTTAATTTACTTGGATGGCTTAAGAAAACGGGAATTCTATATATAAGATTTGAACATTCTTTAAATATATTATTACAATTTGAGGATATAGAAATTTTTTTAATCTTGGATTTATTTATCATTAAATATCAATCTCCATATTAATTATTTATTATAGAATAAAATATATGTATTACAGTATATTACATAAGTATAAAAAATGTTAACAAAGAAATATTAAAAATTATTTAGTAAATAATATGTTTTACCTTAAAATCAGAATAAAAAGTAAAGGGTAAAAATATAATACCAATAGATATTAATTGTTTTAAGCAATAAAATATTATCTTATTATATGGGTGAAGGTGTTAGCATGAGACATTTAAAAAGTATTAGTAGCGAAAAATTTTATAAAGAGCCTATGAGTTTTAATAAATATTCTAATAAGGATTTATTAAAGTATTCCATAGGCTCTAATTTATATATGAATGCACTTATGGATATTTATAGCATAATAAAGCTAAGAAAAATTAAAGATATAACTACCATTACTATTTGCTTTGAAGATTCAATTAAGGAAAGAGATGTTGATAAAGGTGAAATTAATGTATTAACTGCTTTAGATAATTTAAATAAAGCTTTAGAAAAGAAAGAAATAAATGAAGAGTGTATTCCATTAATATTTATTAGGGTGAGAAGTACTTATCAGTTTATTAAATTTTCATCTAAACTATCAAAAAAAGAGTTTAAACTAATATCAGGTTTTATATTTCCTAAGTTTAGTAAGACAAATGGATTATTGTATTTAGAACATTTAAAAAGAATAAATAATGAATATGATGATATAATTTATGGCATGCCTATCCTTGAAAGTGAAGAAATAATATATAAGGAAAATAGAATTAAAGAAATTTTATATTTAAGAGAACTAATAGATAAATATAAGGACTTAATTTTAAATATTAGAATAGGAGGAACAGATTTTTCTTCAAAATTTGGACTAAGAAGAAGTGTTAGTAATAGCATTTATGATATTGGAGTAATAAGTGATTGCATTTCTGATATAGTGAATATCTTTGGTAGATATAAAGAAGAATATATTATTTCAGCTCCAGTATGGGAGTATTTTTCTTATGATTTAAATTCTAAAGAAAATAAAGGATTAATTAGAGAAATAAAATTAGATAAGGAAAATGGCTTTTGTGGCAAGACAATAATTCATCCAACCCAAGGAATTTACGTAAATTCTATTTATTCAGTAGATTATGAAGATTATATAGATGCCATGAATATATTAAAGTATAAAGAACTTGGAGGAGTCTTTAAGGGATATAGAAATAATAAGATGAATGAAGTATCTCCTCATTATAATTGGGCAAGAAAAATATGTGATAGAGCAAATGCTTTTGGTGTATTGAGTAATAAAATTTCCTGTAATGATTTATTTGATGAGGATGGAATTAATTATGAAGATTAATATAAAAGAAAATATATATGGAATAGACATTGAAGAATTATTTTCAATAGGATACAGAAATAATAATAGTAAAAGAAATTTTTTATTTATAAGTAAGGTTTTAGGAAAACATATAGAAGTAAGACCAGATGTATGTAAGGTTATGGGGTCATTATTGGCTTCTACTATTTTTGGAATAACTAATGAGACAAGTACTTTTATTAATTATATAAAAGGACAAAGGGGAGAGGATGAAAAAGTAAAAGAAGCTATGAAGTTACCTTATAAAACAAATGAAAAAGTAGTAGTTTTAGGCTTTGCAGAAACAGCCACAGCATTAGGTATGGCGGTAGCATCAGCAATAGAAAATTCTTATTATATTACAACAACAAGAGAAAATATTAAAGGAATAAAATCATTTTTGACCTTTGAAGAAGAACATTCACATTCAATTACTCATAGGTGTTTTCCAGAGGATCCGTATAAATTAAAAGAAGCAGATAGAATTATTTTAGTTGATGATGAAATTACTACTGGAAAATCAATGTTAAATATAATAAGAGAATTAAAAAGAACTACAGGTGTAAATAAATATGAAATTTTAACTATTTTAGATTGGAGAAGTTTAAAATATAGAAAGTTATATAAAGATTTCTCAAAGAAAAATAATGTAGAAATAGAAGTTAAAGCCTTAGTATCAGGAGAAATTAAGGGAGAAGACAATAAAATTTATTGTGATGAAGAAGAAAAAATAATAGATGAAAGAACTGATATAAGTAAAATAAATGTTTTAACAAGAAGAAGAGGATATTTAAAATTTACAGGACGATTTGGAATAAACTATTGGGATATTTTATTGTTAGAAAATGAATGTATTAAAGCTGCTAATATAATCCAAGAGATATTAGGAACTTATAAAAGGTTATTAGTACTAGGGCATGGAGAAAATATTTATATTCCATCAAGAATTGCTTCATATTTAAAAGGTGATGTTTACTTTAAAAGTACTACAAGAAGTCCAATATATTGCAGTGATGAAAAAGATTATTTAATTAGAGAAAAAAGTACTTTTTATCATAATGAAGTTAAATATTATTTTTATAATAGGACTAGCATAGAGGAAAACTATGATAAAGTTATTTTAATTACAGAAGATGATTTAGATATAAAGCTTACAAATCAATTATTAATATTTAAGCCATAGATGATAAGGTATAAATTATATACTTGGGGTTAGTTAAACAACGCATTTTTATATAGATTCATGGAAAATATGAATTATTGTTAGAAAGATTCAAATTATTAAATATACTAATATCTATATATTCTAAAAATACTTAATACTCTAAATATATTAAGTTGGGTTGACTTTTTTAATGCAAGATGCAATTATTTTATTATTAAAAATGGTTATACTAAAGATAATTAATTAAACAAAAGAAGGAGAAATAAAATGAATAAAAAGTTACCTAAGGAAGCTTATGGAGGCATACATGGTAAAAAGTATGTACCTTATGTTTCTAATAAGTCAAATAAAGGATCAAATTTATCTGTAATAATAATAGGTATTGTTTTATCTGCTATTTTTGCTGCATCTACTGCTTATTCAGGTATGAAGTCTGGATTAACTGTTGCAGCTGGAATTCCTGGAGCAATAATTGGTTCAATGCTTATAGGAATATTTGCACAAGGAAAAGGCATTCTTGGAAAAAATATAACACAAGGTATGTCTAGTGGCGGAGAATCAATTGCAAGTGGTATGATTTACGTATTACCTGCAATTATATTAATAGGAAATAAATTTACTTTTATTGAAGGATTAATTGTAGGAGTTGGTGGTGTCCTATTTGGAATAGGAGTCTTATCATTAGTTTATAATTATTTAATAGTTGAAGAACATGGAAATCTTTTATATCCTGAATCATTAGCTATATCTGAAACCCTTGTAGCATCAGAAGGAAATGGAGATGCCATTAAATATATGGGAATTGGATTTGGAATAAGTGGGATTATTAATTTATTAACAGGATCATTTTTAAATATAATAAATAATACTATTACTTTTGTAGGAAGTAAGTTTTATAAATGGAAGTTCTCTCTTGAAGTAAATCCACTTTTATTAGGTATAGGATTTATAGTTGGTTTAGAGGTATCATTACAAATGTTTGCAGGTTCAATATTAGCTAATTTTGGAGTTGCACCTTTAATTGGTTATTTTACAGATTTAGCTGATAAGAATATAGTATCATGGAATGATGCATCTGTATTACTTAATCAAATGGATGTAAATTTAATATCATCAAGTTATGTTAAATACATAGGAGCTGGAATGATGCTTTGTGGTGGAATAATTGGAGCTCTTAAACTTGTTCCAACAATAATAGTATCTATAAAAGAAACACTAAAAGCTAAGTCAAGTATTGATAATAATTCAGAAAAAAGCTCTGGGGAAATAATAATACTTTTAGTTGGAGTTATAGTTGCAGCTATATCAGCATTTATAATTTCAAACAGCGTTAAAATGGCTATAATAGCAGTAATAGTATCATTAATATTATCATTATTATTTGTAATAGTATCTGGACGTTTAACAGGAACAATAGGAACATCAAACCTTCCTGTGTCAGGTATGACAATAGCTTCACTAGTTATATTAACATTAGTTTTTGTTATTATGGGATGGACATCTCAAAGTGATAATAAATCCTTACTTTTATTTGCAGCATTTATGGTTGTGGCAATTTCAACAGCAGGTGGATATAGCCAATCTCAAAAGGTAACCTACATAATAGGTGGAAGCAGAAAAGAAATGTTATTTACTTTTGCTCTTTCAAGTATAATAGGAGTAATTGTAGTTACAGGAACTATTTTATTACTTGCAAATCAACTAGCAGTTACAGGAGCAGATGCACAATTTGCACTTCCACAAGCTAATTTAATGGCTACATTAACATCAGGAATAATGTCAGGAAATTTACCTTGGCCAATGATTTTAGTTGGGATAGTTATAGCTTTATTCTTATTACTATTAAAGCTACCTGTAATGACTATTGCAATTGGATTTTATCTACCTATATCAACAAGCTCAATAATTTTAGTTGGAGCCTTAATTCGTGTATTTGTTGAAAAAATGAGTAAAAGTGATAAGGAAAAAGAGTTTAGAGTTTCTAATGGAGTAGGTTTATCTTCAGGACTAGTAGCAGGTGGATCTATAATAGGATTACTTGGAATTATACTACAAGTAACTGGAATAGTAACTCCTAAGACTCCAGTAGGTTTTGCAGCTAGTAATATGATGGGAATAATATTATTAATTATTTTAGTTGTTGCAACTACAATTCCAATTATATCATCTAAAATTAAACATAATCATTAGAAATAATAAATAAAAATATAATTTATTAGCAAGTGAATGTCTAAGCATATTTACTTGCTATTTTTTATGGAATTAAAGGATTAATTAATATCATATATAAATTATATTGTTGTAGTATAAGCGTAGTTAGAATTCTAAAAATAAAAAATGATGCAAAAATATTGATAATTTTAACTTTGAGCATAAAGTGCATTTATTTTACCTTAAAAACCGTATATACTAATATTGAATATAAATAAAGAAGGAGAATATATATGAATAAAAAGTTATCAAAAGGAGCTTATGGTGGTGTTTCTGGAAATGATTACATTCCTTATATTAGTGATAAATCAAAGAAAGGAGTGAATTTATCTGTTATAATTATAGGAATAATATTATCTGCTATATTTGCTGCATCTACAGCATATTCAGGTATGAAATCTGGACTAACTGTTGCAGCTGGAATACCTGGAGCAATAATCGGATCAATGCTTATAGGAATATTTGCACGTAGCAAAGGGATTCTTGGTAAAAATATAGCACAAGGTATGTCTAGTGGTGGTGAATCTATAGCAAGTGGTATGATTTTTGTTTTACCTGCAATTATACTAATAGGTAATCAAATTACTTTTATGGAAGGCCTAATTGTAGGGGTTGGAGGGGTTCTATTTGGAATAGGAGGTCTATCACTAGTTTATAAGTATTTAATAGTTGAAGAACATGGAAAACTTATGTATCCTGAATCAATGGCTATATCTGAAACCCTTGTTGCTTCAGAAGGTGACAAAGACGCTATAAAGTTTATGGGAATAGGTTTTGTAATAAGTGGTTTTATAAATATGTTAACTGAATCATTTTTAAGTGTAATCAATAACACTATTACTTATGTGGGAAGCAAATTTTATAAATGGAAGTTCTCTACTGAGGTAAATCCACTTTTACTTGGAATAGGATTTATAGTTGGATTAGAAGTCTCATTAACTATGTTTGCTGGTTCTGTATTTGCTAACTTTGGCATTATCCCATTAATAGGGTATTTCACAGATTTAGCTGATAAGAATATGGTATCATGGAATAATTCGTCAGTATTCCTTAATCAAATGAATGTAAATGCAATATCAGGAAGTTATGTTAAGTATATAGGAGCAGGAATGATGCTTTGTGGTGGTATAATAGGTGCTCTCAAACTTATACCAACAATAGTATTTTCTGTAAAAGAAACATTAAAGGCAAAGTCTAGTAATGATATTAATTCAGAAAAGAATTCAGGCGAAATTATAATACTTCTAATTGGTGTAATATTATCTTTTGTTGTAGCATTTATGATTTCTCAAAGTATAAAGATGGCTATAATTGCAGTGATAATTTCATTGATATTGTCATTATTATTTGTAATAGTTTCTGGACGTTTAACAGGTACAATAGGAACATCAAATCTTCCAGTATCAGGTATGACCATAGCATCATTAGTTATACTTACCTTGGTATTTGTTACAATGGGTTGGACAACACAAGCTGATAATAAATCCTTGCTTTTATTTGCATCCTTTATGGTTGTGGCTATTTCAGCAGCAGGTGGATATAGCCAATCACAAAAAGTAACTTACGTGATAGGTGGAAGTAGAAAAGAAATGTTAAACACTTTTACTTTATCAAGTATAGTAGGTGTAATTGTTGTTACAGGAACAATAATGTTACTTTCAAGTAAATTGGCAGTAACAGGAGCAGAGGCACAATTTGCACTCCCTCAAGCAAACTTAATGGCTACATTAACTTCAGGTATAATGGACGGAAATTTACCTTGGCCTATGATATTAGTTGGTGTTGTTATGGCATTATTTTTATTCCTATTAAATTTACCTATAATGACCGTAGCTATAGGATTCTATTTACCAATATCAACAACTTCAATAATACTAGTTGGAGCATTAATACGTGTATTTGTAGAAAAGATGAGTAAGAGTGAAAAAGAAAAAGAATATAAGGTTGCAAATGGAATAAGCTTATCTTCAGGCCTTGTTGCAGGTGGATCAATAATAGGATTAGTTGGTATAATACTACAAGTAACAGGCATAATAACTCCTAAAGCTCCATCAGGTTTTGCATCTAGTAATATGATGGCAATACTGGTATTAATAATTTTAGTTATAGCGACTACTATACCAATAATGTTATCTAAAGTTAAGAGTGGTAAGTAATATAAGACTATAAAACATACATTTAAATTATGAAACTGTACCTATTTAATATAGGTGATAGTATTAAGTTTTAAAAATTATAATATTATATTTTTGTAAAAAGGTACATCAAGGAAATAGAGCAAAGCATCTGCAGTTATGTAGGTGCTTTGCTCTATTTTTAGGAAATTGATCGAAACTTATGAATATAAAAAATCATTGTAATGCAAATAAAAAAGGTGTAGTATGTTTATGGAAATAAATTACAACAAGTTGTTTGTAGGGGGATATTAATGGATGTAATAAAAATATCTAATATCACAAAAAAATATGGGAAAAGCGTGGTATTAGACAATGTAAGTTTAACTATAGAAAATAAAGAAATAGTTGGATTAATTGGACCTTCTGGAGCTGGTAAAAGTACATTGGTTAAAGCCATTATGGGAATGGAAAAGGTTAATTGTGGAGAAGTAAAAGTTTTAGATGTAAATATTCCTAACTTAAAGGTACTTAATAAAATAGGATATATGGCACAATCTGATGCTTTGTATGAGGATTTATCTGGAAGGGACAATCTATTGTTTTTTGCAAAACTCTATAAAATGGATAAGGCATATATTGAAAAGAGAATTGAATATGTTTCAAAGATTGTTAAGTTAGAAAAGGACTTAAGTAAAAAAGTGAGTAAGTATTCTGGAGGAATGAAAAGAAGATTATCTCTGGCAATTTCTTTAATTCAAAATCCTGATGTATTTATTTTGGATGAACCTACAGTTGGAATTGATCCAACTCTAAGATTGAGTATTTGGAATGAAATAAATAGTTTAAAATCACAAGGAAAATCTATTATTGTAACTACCCATGTTATGGATGAAGCACTAAGATGTGATAAATTAGCTTTAATTAATGGTGGTAAGATTATAGAATACGGAAAGCCAGAGGATTTATTAAAGCAGTATGAAGTTAAGTCCATCGAAGAAATATTTATAAAATTAGGAAGTGAAAATTAATGAGGATTATGGCGGTAGTTATAAGAATTATAAAGCAAACCATAAATGATAAAAGAACTCTTGCACTTATGATGATTGCACCTCTTATAGTTTTATCATTAGTTTATGTCTTGTTTAATTCGGGTAATGATATTATATTAAATGTAGGTATATATAATGTTAATTCAGATTTTAAAGAAGCTTTAAATGAAACAGATTTAAAAGTTATAGATTATTCAGAGAAAGATAATATTGAAAGCAAAATAAAAGGTGATGATCTTAGTGCATTTATTTATATGGATGATGTGAATATAAATGTTACTTATGAAAATAGTTCTCCTCAGAATACTAATAAGATTAAAGCTATAATTAAGAACATTTCTATAAAAACTAATATTATAAATTTAACAAAAAAAATAACTTCAATGAATTCAAAGATTAATTTTGAGGATAATGGGTTAATATCTGAAAAATATTTATATGGTGATGAAGATACTTCTTATTTTGATACCATTACCCCTATGCTTATAGGATTTTTTGTGTTTTTCTTTGTATTTTTAGTATCTGGAATATCTTTATTAAAGGAAAGGACTAGTGGAACATTATATAAGTTGTTAGCCACACCTATAAAAAGAAGTGAAATTGTTATTGGGTATTTATTAGGATATGGAGTATTTGCCTTTTTTCAAAGTATTATAATTGTTGTTTTTGCTGTTTATGTTCTTAATATAAAAGTAGTTGGAAGTATTTATTTAGTTCTGCTAAGTAATATTATAATTGCTTTTGTAGCATTATCTTTAGGAATTTTGTTGTCAACATTTGCAAATTCTGAGTTTCAGATGGTACAGTTTATACCAATTGTAATAGTTCCTCAAATTTTCTTTGGTGGTATTATACCAATAGAAAGTATGGCTACATGGCTTCAAAAAGTATCATACTTAATGCCGTTAAGATATGGAGCAGAAGCTTTAAAAGGTATTATACTTAAGGGTTATAATTTTACTAATATACAAAATAATATAATTACTCTTATATTATTCATTGTGGTATTATGTATACTAAATGTAATCTGTCTTAAAAAATATAGAAGGATTTAAAAAATAGCATCTACATTAATGTAGGTGCTATTTTTTTTTACAATAGCTACAAGTAAGATACATATTTGCCACTTAAATGAAATATTGGAAGAGTAATATAAAATAAAAAGTTATTTTAAAGGAGATTATGAAATTGATAGATGATTATGAGAAAAAACCAATTATTATAATTCCTGCATATTGTCCAGATGAAAAGTTATTAAATTTAATTTGGGAAATAAGAGAAAAAGTTGAATTTCCTATTATTGTTGTAGATGATGGAAGTGGAAAAGAATATGAAAATGTATTTATGCTTGCTGAAAAGATTAATAATTGCTTAATATTTCATAATGAGGTTAATATGGGAAAAGGTGCAGCCTTAAAAAATGGTGTTAAATATGCAATGATTAAATACCCCTATAATTCTGGATATATAACTTGTGATGCAGATGGTCAGCATAAGGCAGAAGATATATTAGCTGTAGCAAAAGAACTAATTGAAAACAAAAATTGTCTGATATTAGGTGTAAGAGATTTTTCATTAGATAATGTTCCTAAAAAAAGTAGAATAGGTAATTTAATTTCATCAATAGGATTTTATTTTATAACAGGTACAAAGTGTTATGACACTCAAACAGGATTAAGAGGTATACAAAGAGAGCATGAAGATATACTTCTTTCAGTTCCAGGAGATAGATATGAATTTGAAATGAATTTTTTAATTACAGTATCAAAAATGAAAAAAGAAATAAGGGAAGTTAATATAAAAACAATTTACATTGATGAAAATAAGTCATCTCATTATAGGCCATTAAAAGATTCATTACTGATTTTTAGTGGATTATTAAAATATACTATTTCTTCTTTATTAAGTGCAATTATAGATTTAGGGATCTTCACTATTTTAAATATAACAATATTTAAATATATTAGCTTTGGATTATTAATTTCTACTATAGTAGCAAGGGTATGTTCTGGAGTAGTAAACTTTACTTTAAATCAAAAGTGGGTATTTAATGGAAATAAAACAGTAGGAGAAGCTATAAAATATGCAATTTTATTTATAACACAAATGATTGCTAGTGGATTATTAGTAACTGTTATAACACCTGTATTGCTCAATGCAACAGTGGCTAAGATTTTAGTAGATTCTATATTATTTATTTTAAGCTATATAATACAAAAAAATATAATCTTTAGAAAAAAACAAAATAATGATAAGAAAGAAGTGCATATAATAAATGATTAAATTTTTAAATAAGCCATATGTTTTTGCAATTATATTTACATTAGGTATTTTTTCTTTTTCAACATTTGTTTTATTAGATACTTTTGTAATTCCCAAAAGGCAGGATATTAATCAAATAAGCAATTCAAATAATAAGACAAATGAAGAATTTGATAATACAGAAAAAGAAAATAATATAGAAGAGAGTAGCAATGGTACAGAGGGTAGCAAAATTAAGTCAATAATTACAGGAAAAAGTTATAAAGATAATAATATAGAAATTTCAATAGAGACAGCCAGGGAAAATAATACTACTTATTATGTAGCAGACATAGTTATTAATGATCCAAGTTATTTAAAAACTGCTTTTGCAAATAATACTTATGGAAGAAATATAAAGGAAAAGACATCTACTATTGCAGAAGAAAACAATTCTATACTAGCTATTAACGGTGATTATTATGGGTTTAGAAATAGTGGATATGTTTTACGAAATGGAGTTGTATATAGAGATAGTCTAAGTACTGATAATTATGGAGAAGACTTAGTTATAGACAGTGAAGGGAATTTTAAAATTATAAATGAAAATGAAATCTCAATAAAAGAACTTGAAAATAATGGAGCAATACAAGTATTTTCTTTTGGCCCAGCTTTAGTTGAAAATGGGCAAAGTGTAATAGATGAAGGTGATGAAGTTGGAAAAGCTATGGTTAGTAATCCAAGAACAGCAATAGGTCAAGTTGGACCATTACATTATATTAGGATAGTTTCAGATGGAAGGACTAATGAAAGTGAAGGCTTTTCTCTTAAAGAGCTATCTAATATTTTAGTTGATAGAGGTTGCATTACAGCTTATAACCTAGATGGAGGAGGATCATCAACTATGGTTTTCAATGGAGAAGTTATCAACAATCCGACTACTAATGGGAAAAGTATTAAGGAAAGGGAGGTAAGTGACATTGTTTATATTGGATATTAATAAAAGTATAATAAAAACTATAATAGTATATTTTGGTGTTACAATTTTCACTTTAATATTTGATAAGGTATATTTCATTTTTAGTCATGGAGTATCTTCAGCATATATGGATTTAATGTTCTTATATCCTTTAATAGGAGGAGCATTTACATATATAATGATTCTAATATTTTTTACAAATATAAATTATAAGGAATATAGAATTCCATTTAATATATATAACTCTGGTATTTCAGTACTTACTGTAGGTAGTTTACTTCATGGAATACTTGAAATTGCAGGAACGTCTTCAATATATATAAGATACTTTTCAATCATAGGGTGGGGATTAGTAGCGATAGGAATAATTTCCTTATTTCTTATTAAGTTTAATAGAAGATTATTTCTTGATAAGAAATAGAATTAATTTGATAAAAGATAGCATTTTCATACAAAAAAAATAAAATTAGTGATAGAATTATAAATGAATATAATAATAGTTAGGGTAGGGAGGAGAAAGCATGGACTTAGATAGAAAAGTTGTTAATACCATAAGAGGACTATGTGCAGATACAGTTCAAAAAGCTAATTCTGGACATCCAGGTTTACCTTTAGGAGCAGCACCAATGGCATATACACTTTGGTCAAAAGTTATGAATAGTACACCAAAAGATGTTAATTGGATAAATCGTGATAGATTTATACTTTCAGGGGGACATGGATCAAGTTTATTATATAGCTTATTACATTTATTTAATTATGGAGTAACTATTGATGATTTAAAAGAGTTTAGACAATTAGATTCTAAGACTCCTGGTCATCCAGAATATGGACATACTGTTGGAGTAGAAGCTACAACAGGACCTTTAGGAGCAGGAATGGGTATGGCTGTTGGAATGGCTATGGCAGAAAAACATCTTTCAGCTGTATTTAATAAAGAAGGGTATCCATTAGTAGATCACTATACATATGTATTAGGTGGAGATGGATGTTTTATGGAAGGAATTTCATCTGAAGCTTTTTCATTAGCAGGAACATTAAAACTAGACAAACTAGTTGTATTATATGATTCAAATAACATTTCTATTGAGGGAAGTACAGATATTGCATTTACTGAAGATGTAAAAATGAGAATGGAAGCTTTTGGATTTAATGTGTTTAAAGTAGAAGATGGAGATAATCTTGAAGAAATTTTAAATGCAATTAATGAAGCTAAAAAATCTGTTGGAAAGCCTGCATTTATAGAAGTGAAGACTAAAATAGGTAAGGGATGTCCAGCAAAAGAAGGAAAAGCAAGTGCTCATGGAGAACCTTTAGGCGTAGATAATGTAATAGAATTAAAGAAAAATTTAGGCTTACCTGAAGATAAGGATTTCTATGTTGATGAAGAAGTTTATAATCATATAGCATCTGAGCAAGAAAGAGCTAATAAAGTATATGAAGCTTGGAATAAAATGTTTGAAGAGTATTTTGTAAAATACCCAGAAATGAAAAAAGTATGGGATGAATACTTTAATGTTGATTATAAAAAAGTTTTAGATGAAAGTTCTGAATATTGGCAATATGATAAGAAGGCTAATGCTACAAGAAATTTATCTGGTATTGCTATGAACAAAATTAAAGATTTATTCCCTAACTTTATGGGAGGAGCAGCAGATTTAGCACCATCTACTAAAACATATTTAAATGGAGCAGGAGATTTTAGTAGTAATAATTATGCTGGAAGAAATATACACTATGGAGTTCGTGAATTGGCTATGGCAGCTATTGGAAATGGAATTATGCTACATGGTGGATTAAAGACCTTTGTTTCAACTTTCTTCGTATTTAGTGACTATGTTAAGCCAATGGCAAGATTATCAGCACTTATGAAATTACCATTAACATATGTTTTAACTCATGATAGTATTGGAGTTGGAGAAGATGGGCCAACTCATGAGCCGATTGAACAATTAACAATGCTTAGAGCAATGCCTAACTTTAATGTGTTTAGACCATGTGATTCAACTGAAACAAATATAGCTTGGTATATGGCAATGACATCAAAGGAAACACCAACAGCTTTAGTATTATCAAGACAAAACCTTCCTGATATAGAAGGCTCAAATAAAGATGCTATGAAGGGTGGATATATTATTGATGATTCTATTGGAGAACCAGAAATTATATTAATGGCTTCTGGATCTGAAGTATCTTTAGCTATTGAAGCTAAGAAGAAATTAGAAAATGAAAAAATTAGAGTAGTAAGTATGCCTTGTATGGATATATTTAAAGAACAAGATTCAGATTATAAAGAAAGAGTTCTACCAAGAAAAGTAACTAAGAGGGTTGCAATAGAAGCAGGCTCAGGTTTAAGCTGGGGAGAATTTGTTGGATTTGATGGTAAATATATAACAATGGATACTTTTGGAGCATCAGCACCAGCTGAAATATTATTTGAAAAGTTTGGTTTTAGTGTTGATAATGTAATTAATGTAATTAATGAATTATAAAAAAAGATATGGATAAGTATATAAGCACATAAAATCTAAGGTGGCTTTATAGAAAACTTTATGATAATAAGTTTAGAAGCAAAAGTAATCAATTAAAATCTTAAGTTAAGAGTTAATGAAAATAAAAATGGAAAGTGGTTGTATTAACTTAAATTAAAGTTAATATAACCACTTTTTTTACAAGTATATAAACAATAAAATTACAGTAAATTTATACTGAATATATACATATTTTATTTTGGAAAAATATATGATAGGATTTTATTGGAATAATATAAGGTAAATAATATTTAAAAACAAAAGATACAGAAAATATAAGGAGATATTATGGAAAACTATTTAATTTCAAATTTATTATTTTTAATAAGTTCAATAATATTATTTAATTTACTAACGTTTAAAAAGAATATTAGTTTGCTAGAAGGAATAAAGTATTTAATAATAGTTATTGTTTTTGTTATTCCACTAACTTTGATTGCGCAAAGTAATATTATGTTAAATTATGTTGCTGATAGTAGTTTAGCAGCAACATTAACAGCTCCAATAGAAGAAATAACAAAGTTAATACCAATATTATTTTTATGTGTTTCTAAAAAAATTAAAGAAAAAAATATTAGTGATTATATATTTATTGGTGCAATTTCAGGTATTTTCTTTATGGTTATAGAGAATCTAGGATATAAGAGAATAGTTATGTCTAATGAATTCTTTTTAGGAATTTCAACTATCTCTTACTTGGACTTTTCTATAAGCTTTTCCCACATAATAAGTACAGTTTTTATTAGTATTTTCATAGGATTAGCATTTACTACTAAAAAGAAAGGTATTAAGAAATTAGTATTATATATTTTTTCATTTTTATCTTTGATATATATAATGTTTGAACATGGTTTTTATAATTATGTAATGTCTAATTCTTTATTCGGAATAATTGAATATGATAAAGCTAATATTTATTCTAAAATTCATGATTTAACCGGTAAGAATATAATAAGTACAATATTTGTATTAATATTTATATTATCTATAGGATTTATTTCATTAATAAAAGAAAGTAAATTTAAAACTATATTGATTAAATTAAAAGAAGATATTTATTTTAGAAAGAAATTATTTAAAAAAGGTAGTTTGCTATTATTATATATTATTATTATTGTAATATTATGGAGATTTAATGAGAATATATCTGATAATTATTGGTTGTTAGGAATATTAGAAGGTATATTAGGAGATATGACTGAAATACTAAAGATAATCTTTCTATTAGTTATATGTGTATTATCTTTTTTTATTGGACCTTTAATAGGAGGAAGTGTAGTAGCTAGTTGTATTAATTTAATATTAGGAAGCTTCTTAAATACTTCTTTTGGTAAAAAAATAAGAGAAAAATATGGAGATAAATCTACAAATATTATTGCTGCAGGTGCATCTGTTTTAGCAGCGGCTATAGCAGTAGGAGTGTTAGCAGCTACAGTTATAGGAGCTACAACTCTTACTTCAGGGATATTGGCACTTGTAGGATTAGGACTTAGTGTTTATGCATTTATGAGTATAACTACAGAAATAGCATATAAGGGTGTAGATGAATATGTAAAAAATAATATCGACTGTAATGCTGGATTATCAAAGGAATTTATAATTAGTATAGTTATTGTTATTATGACTTTAATAGGTGCTAAAGGTAATTTGCCAGAAAACTCTAAAGCAATATATACTGTATTTGAAAATATAGGAACTATTGTGAATACAAATAATGTTACTAATGATATTATAGAACAAATTGGAGTAGATAATTTTTCTTATAATACAATTTATGATACATGGAATATGGATAAGGTTACAGATGAATATAGATATATATCAACTGTTAAGGATTCACTTAATAATACTATTAGTATAGATTTATCTAATTTAATTAATAGAGGGGATGTGGAGGTATTATCAGAAGATCAGAAAATAGTTTTAGGAACAAGTATAATTGTAAATAAAGATTATGAAGAATTTAAATATGGGTCAAATAAATTATTATATAATGAGGAAAATGGTTTAATAATTTTAACTGATAAAAAGGATAAAATTATGGATATACAATCTCTTCCTAAAGAATTTATATATTCATTATTAAAAGAAGATATTGATAAAAAGGATATAGAAAACTTAGTTGATGAAAATATTAAATCTTTAGAGGAAGATTCTCTTAATACAGATAGCATAATTTCTTTACTAGTTGTTAAAAAAGAGTTTGATTTAGATAAAGAAGTTAGTGATAAGATAGATAACATATTAAATTCCTTAGATAAGGAAGAAATATATATGGATTTGGAATTTGTTAGACATGATTTAGTTTCAAAGCTAATAAGTAACCTAGATTTTTTCAACGAAGAAGAATATGAATATAGTGAAGCATATAGATTAAATAAAATAGCAAGCTTAATAAGTTCAAAAAATGCAGAAATAAGTAGAGATTATATTGATTTTTCCATATCTCTAATTGAAAGTATAGATGATTATTTAGGATCATCCATTAATGAAGTGGAAGAAGAACAACTAAATACTGTTTTAGAAGCTTATAAAGAAAGAAGTTCATCTAAAGTCTTAAAACATTTAAATTATGTGATACCATATAGATTAATCAACAAGTATGAGTGATTTATATATTAAAGGAGTATATTAATATTTTCCTTTTTAATATATAAGAGTAGTTTATTGAAAAAAGATGGGATAATATATAATAAGGAAAATAATATGAAGAGGAGTAATTTAAATGATAAAGTTAATAGCATCAGATATGGATGGTACATTATTAAATAGTAATCATGATATTGATAAAGAAACTGTAGATGCCATTAGGAAAGCAGAAGAAGCAGGGATAATATTTGCAATTTCCACTGGAAGAGAATATGAAAGTGTTAAAGAAGTACTAGATAAACATAATATTAAAGCACAGTGTATTTTATCTAATGGAGCAGAGTATAGGGATGAAGAGGGGAATATATTAGATATTATTAACATAAATATGGATACTGCTAGAAGCATAATAGATATCTTAGATAAAAATAAGTTCTCAGCAAGAATTTTTACTAATAAGGGTATTTTTACAACATCAACAAGAGAAGAAGCATTACAAGAAGTTATAAATAGAACAATGAGTTTTAATCCTGAACTAAGTGAAAATGAAGCAAGAGAAATATCAGAAAAATTAAGATTTTTTACTGAATTAAAATATATAGACAATTTAGATGAGTTTTTTAGTGAAGACATAGAAGTAAGAAAATTTGTTGCTTTTCATAGGGATATAAAATTAATAGATAAAATAAAAAGGGAACTTAGTACAATAGAGGGATTAGCTATATCATCTTCTTTTAGAGATAATATAGAAATAACTGATATAAATGCCCAAAAAGGAATAATATTAGAACAAGTTGCAATTAAATTATCTATAGCTAGGGAAGAGGTTATGATATTAGGTGATAGTTTTAATGATTATTCTATGTTTGAGATATTTGAAGAAACTGTTGCTATGGAAAATGCAATACCAGAAGTTAAAGCCATTGCAAAATACATAACAGATTCTAATGATAATTTAGGAGTTGCAAAAGCTATACGAAATGTTTTAAATAATGAAATGAGTAAAATGCTTAAGAAATAAACAATTAAAAACTTCTTTTATAGTTATGAATTAGCTATAACAGGAGTTTTTTATTTTTAGTATAATATAAAACTAATTTAGTAAAGAATATATTTATAAAGTTAAGAGAGGTGTAACATGAATAATAATTATGATTATATTTTTAAATGGTTAAAAAATGCAACTAAGGAAGAAAGGCATATTAATGAAATGGAGTCATTTGCTAAAAAGCATCCTATAATATTTATGAAGTTTCATACTTTATCTAAGGGCATAGTAGATTTTGATGAAAATAAGAAAGAATATTTAGAAGCTAAAGAAAAAATAATTGATTTAATACAAGAAAATGAAGAAAAATTTAAAAGTGTAACTGATGCAGTAAAGGATAAGTTTAATGGAAAGTATTTTTAGTTTATACAATAATTTGTATTGAAATATTTTATATATTAAAATAAATATATAAAATTAATATTAGGGGTTGTTATTATGGGAAAATTCACTGATTTCTTTAATTCAATAGATAATCTATTAAGTGAAGAAAAAGAACAGAAATTAAAAGCTAGATTGGCAGATAAGATTAAATCTAAAATATTTACTGAAGAAATTTTAGAAAAATTAAATGAGCATGATTTTTCTGGATTAGGTGATGAAGAGGAAGATATAGTAATGTTATTTTCTACTATCTTTCCTATATTCATCAAAAAAGATGATATAGTTTTTAGGTTATATAAACATAAAATTGAAGTTGATTTATCAGATGAAATGAAGGATAGATATATTTATATGTTTTCTGATGGAAGATTAACTTCTGGTTTATTTCAATGCTTTAATATTAGTGATGATGAGTATGTTTATGGTATTAAGAGAATAATTGAAGTTATTCCATTGTTTAAAGAATCAATTTTAGAAACATTATCCACCTATAATAAAAATATAAATGCTACTTATGTAAATAATAGCTTAAAACCAAGACTAGAAGTAGCGGAAAAGAATTACAATTATTTAATAAAATACTTAGAAGAAGAACGCTAGTTCCTTGAATAAGTTTTTCAAATATAATATAACTAATATTGTAGTTATATTATATTTGGAGGATTATATGCAGCAGAATATAGACAAATTAAATACAGTAATATTTGATATGGATGGAGTTCTATTTGACACAGAAAAAGTTTATTTAGATGTGTGGACAAAAGTCTTTGAAAAACATGGTTATAAAATCACAAAGGAAATATACTGTAAAGTAATAGCCACTGGACGTGAAAATGTTAAAAAGGTATTTAAAGAGGAATTTGGAGAAAAATTACCAATAGAAGAAATGTATAAGGAAAAAGATAAAGCTTTAGAAGAAGAAATAAAAAAGGGAATTCCAATTAAGGATGGAGCATATGAATTATTAAAATATTTAAAGTATAAAAAGTACAAGCTTGCTTTAGCAACATCTGCATCTAGAGAAAGAATGGTAAAACAATTAAATCAATCTAATTTTAAGCATATATTTGATGCAGTTGTTTGTAGAGATGATGTTAAAAAAACAAAGCCAAATCCTGAAATATTTTTAAAGGCTGCCAAAAAACTTAAGGTTAATCCACAGGAATGTATTGTAATAGAAGATTCATCAGCAGGAGTTGAAGCTGCTTACAAAGGTAAAATGACTCCTATTCATGTAGTGGATTTGAAGGAAGCTGATGAAAAAATAAAAAGTTATAGTTATAGAAGTTTCAATAGTTTATATGAAATAAAAGGATATTTTATGGGAGAATAGGTTTAGATAAATAAATATAATCATATTAAGATTGAAAAAGTGAAAGAAAATAAATGGAGTTAAGTAAAACTTAAAACAGTCTTATAATGATAAATTAAAAAGTAGTTCAGCAATATAAGGTAAATAATGTTATAAAAATATTATTAATTTGATAAAATTTTATTGTATAATTATAGAATTTAAGCTATAATTATGTTCGATTTTATAATTTAAGAAAATAATAGAAGGGGAGGAAATGAATGTTGAATAAGAAAAAAGCTTTAATATCTTTACTATGTGTAATAATTTTCTTGTTTAATACAACGGTAAATACATTTGCTATCAATATAACAAATGATGAAAATGTAAAATCAAATGACGTAGTATATCTTACTGAAGGTCAAGGAAGTGAGTGGGCTGGGAATGGTTCTAAAAGTAATCCTTATAGAAATATTAAGACAGCTCTTAAGAATGTAAATCCAGGGGGTACCATTAAGATAACTGGAAAATTTAATTATTGGAAGTACGAGGAAACTTCTGATTTATTATATAGACCACTTATAATAGACAAGGAAGTAACAATTGAAGGTGCAGAAACTAATAATGAATTTATTGTAAGAGCACCGATTCAATTGGGAGCAGATGTTACTTTTAAAAATATTAATCTTCAATTTTGGGCATCTAATGAGTTAATGCCTGGAGTACCTGATAGTGGTATGCCACAAACACCTATAGATGAAGGGACTACGTTTAGAAGTGGTAGAACGATTTACTTAGCAGGATATAAATTAACACTACAAAGTGTAGATACTCGTATTCCTACTGAATCATTTCAAAGAGATTATCGTCCATTTATTAGTGGTGGAACATTTAGAAACGAAGGGACAACAGGAAATAAGGCAGTTCTTGATGTAATAGATGCTAATGTGTATAGTGCACATTCAACTGTACTTGGAAAAACAGAGTTCGCTGGAATATATGCAGGGGATTATTGGGTAGAAAGAGATTACCCAGTGGAACTGAACGTTAAAGGAAGAGTTTTAGATAGGACAATCCATACTGGAGGAATAATGGTTCCTTCAAAAAGTGAAGTTACAATTAATTTAAGTAACAACACAGGAGTAAGAACAATTAATACTGAAAAACATGATGCTTCTGCAGACCTTAATATAATAGATGGAGCAGGCATGATATATGCAAATCTTAATGGAATAAGGAACTTAAATATAGGAAGTGGATCAAGAATAGAGATAAGTGAAAATAGTAAGTTTGAAGTAGAGAATATTACTTTAAAAAGCAACTCTTTATTAGATTTCACAAATCTTACTGGAAATCCAATAGTAAAAGGTGATTTTACTGGAGAAAATTCTTCAACTGATGTTTTAGCAGGTGGAGCTATATTTTTAAATGATAATCAGACCCTTGATATAAGTGGTGATGTTAAGGGAACTATAAAATTAAATTATTTTAATGATATTAATAGAGTACCTTTAAAAGAAAATCATTTATACATTAAAGCTAAAGAAAATGCTACAGGTGATTTTATAATAAATCCACAATATAATCAATCTAATTTTAGGTTAGAAAGAAATGACAATGACTTACAACGTACTACTTGGACAGCAGTTAAAGATAAAGATATTTTTAAGGATTTTATCTGGATAGGGAATTCCAACGACATAATTCCAATACCTGAAAATACCGACGATTATTTATATCATGTTAAATATATCAATGAAAAAGATGAGTCATATATACCAATTGGGGATGATTGGAATGAGTTTATAGTTACTTTAGAAAAGCCTGATGGCACTATCTTAGATACTGTTAATAACGATTGGGATTTTGATTTAAGTATAGGTATGTATGACGATGTAGTATGTGTATATTTTGTTAATACTAGTTTTACTGGAGAACTTATTTTAACTCTTAATCATATTAGCGGGAAATCTATCAGCAAAAAAATTCAAGTTGGAAATATAAATAATGCAGGTGATCCAGTTATAAATGGAGCAGACAATACTACAATAAAATTTGGTGATGTTGATGAATTTAATAAAGATTTATTAGATGGAATAACAGTAACTGATGATAAGGATACAATAGATCCTAAGTCTATAAAAGTAGATGGACAAGTAGGCAAACCATTACCAGGAACTGACGGAATATATAAAATAACTTATGAAGTAACAGATAATGATAATAATACTACAACTGTTTATAGAATGGTAACTGTAACTAATAGATTACCAGAGATAGTTGCAAATGATATAGAAATAAAAGCAGGTAATTCTATAAATTTATTAACAGATGGAAGAATAGGATTAAATGCTACTGACCATGAAGATGGTAATAAAAAAACTGACATAACTTTAAAAAGTACAGGTGAATTAAATCAGTCAAATCCATCAGAAGGAACATATAGAGTAACATATCAAGTAGAAGATAATGATGGTAATATTGTAGAAAAAGATATTATAGTAACAGTAATATCAAATAAAAAACCAACTATTGATGGAGCAGATAACATAACAATAAAACTTGGACAGGTAGATAACTTTGATTTATTAGATGGAATAATAGTAACAGATGATCACGATGAAAATTTAGTAGCTACTCCAAGTGGAACAATAAACAAGCCATCTGCAGGAACGAATTTAGATTCACAAATAACTTATACAGTTGAAGATAGTGATGGTAATGTAACAACAGTAACTAGAGTAATAACAGTAACAAATCAATTACCAGCAATAGAAGGTTTAAGTGATATTACAATAAAGCAAGGTGAAACATTTGATTTAAGAGCAGGAGTAACTGCTAATGATAATGAAGATGGTATTATAAGTGATAGAATAGTATTACCAAATGTAAATTTAAGTACTTTAAATGTAGGAAAACATGAAATTACATATAAGGTAACAGATAGTGATAATAATACTATTACAAAGACAAGAGTAGTTAATGTAGAAGTAAAGCAAGAGATAAAGCCAGATACTACTGGTGTATTATATCAAACTCATGTAGAAGATTACGGCTGGCAAGAATGGAAGAGTAATGGAGAAATGAGTGGAACAAGCGGAGAGTCAAAAAGACTTGAAGGAATAAGAATAAAAATAAATGATATAGTTCCAGGAGCAAGTATAAAATATAGAACTCATGTACAAGATTACGGCTGGCAAGAATGGAAGAGTAATGGAGAAATGAGTGGAACAAGTGGAGAATCAAAAAGACTTGAAGGCATAGAAATAAGAATAGTAAAAGATCCAGAAATACAATATAGAACTCATGTACAAGATTACGGCTGGCAAGAATGGAAGAATAATGGAGAAATGAGTGGAACAAGCGGAGAGTCAAAAAGGCTTGAAGGAATAGAAATAAAAGCAGACAATCTTCCTAAAGGAGCAAGTATAAAATATAGAACTCATGTACAAGATTACGGCTGGCAAGAATGGAAGAGTAATGGAGAAATGAGTGGAACAAGCGGAGAGTCAAAGAGGCTTGAAGCTATAGAAATAAAGCTAGAAAATGCACCAGGATATAGCATAGAATACAGAACTCATGTACAAGATTACGGCTGGCAAGAATGGAAGAGTAATGGAGAAATGAGTGGAACAAGTGGAGAGTCAAAAAGACTTGAAGGCATAGAAATAAGAATTGTAAAAAAATAAATTAAGACAAGATTTTTTATTTTTAATGATTTAAGGAGGAAACATCATGTTTCCTCCTTATTTGATTTATATAGTATTTATTAATTTGATATTGAATTTTTTTTATACTTCATTATAAGCTTGTCTATAGTTGGAATTGTAGTAGGATTCCAATTCAAACTTGTTATATACTCTATTGGTAGCCATAATAGCTTTGTATATTCTTTAGATGATGGTTTACTTTTTAAAATTGTACATTTAGCCACCATAGTATTTAATATGTAGTCATCATATTCATATGTAGTTGCACTGAAGAGAGAATTAACTTTAATTTTACAATTTAACTTTTCTCCTATTTCTCTAACTATAGCTTTTTCAGGTGATTCACCATCATTAATAATGCCACCAAGGAATTCCCAAAAGCTAGAAAAAGACATATCTTTTGAGTTCAAAGTACAAAGAACCTCAGATTTATCATTTTCAATAATAGCACATATAACCTTAACAATTCTTTTCACAAATAGTCACCTCTAAAAATAATAATATCATATAAGTTATAAAATTTACATATTATTTAAACATTATTTTTTATTTAAATAGCTTTGAAAACTTTATATTTAAATTTTCGGTAATATCTAAAGAATCTTTAAGTTGAATAAAAATAATATATAAATCAAAGACTATTGTTAAAGAATTATAAAATTATTATTAGAAATAATAGGAAAAAATTGTATATTTTATATTTAATATATTATAAATAAGTTAATAGAATGTTAATTTTGGTTAAAAATAAAAGTAAAAAAATATAATATATTGTCATAAAATAAGATATTTAGTATAGTATATATGTTAATATTTAAGATAAGTATAAAAATATATTAGAGGTGGCATATGATAAAAATTGAAAAACTTAAAAAGGTTTATAGCAACGGATATGAAGCTTTAAAAAGTATTAATCTTGAAATTAATGAAGGTGAATTAGTTTGTCTTTTAGGACCAAGTGGATGCGGTAAAACAACTATTCTAAATTTATTAGCTGGACTTTTAGATCCAAGTGACGGAGATATTAAATTTGATAATGAATCAGTTATAGATAAGCACCCTAAGGATAGAGGTATTGGATTAGTTTTTCAAAATTATGCTTTATATCCACATATGACAGTTTTAGAAAATGTAATGTTTCCACTTACTGTTGGTAAAAATAAAAAGCCAAAGAGTGAAGCTATGGAAATAGCTAAGAAATATATGGCAATTACTAGCATTGAGGAACTAGCTAATAAAAAACCAGGTGAAATGTCTGGAGGACAACAACAAAGAGTAGCAATAACTAGAGCTTTAGTTCAAAATCCAAGAATATTATTACTTGATGAGCCTTTAAGTAACTTAGATGCTAGACTAAGATTAAAAATTAGAGAAGAAATTAGAAGGTTAGTTAAAGAAATTGGAATAACTACTATTTTTGTTACTCACGACCAAGAAGAAGCATTATCTATAAGTGATAGAATTGTTTTAATGAATGAAGGCGTAGTTCAACAATTTGATATACCTCAAAACCTTTATTTAGAACCAACAAACCTTTTTGTAGCTAAGTTTATGGGAAATCCAATAATAAATTTAGTTGACATGAAAAAAGAAGGAAATAAATTAGTATCTAAAGATTTTTCTATTGATTTAAATCTTTTAAATAAAGATAGATTCAAAGGAGAATTAACAGAGGAAAATTATATAGTTGGCATTAGACCAGAATATTTTGAATTAAGTGAAAATCCATTATTTGAAGTTAATGTTGAATCTGTAGAATTAATAGGAAAAGATTGCATTATAAACTTTAAAGTTAATGGTGATAATGCAAAATCTATTACAGATATAAATAAAAAGGTTACTGAAGGTGATAAGATTGGCCTTAATATTGACTATAATGGAATTTATGTATTCCAAGAGAATGGAGTTAGAGTTTACTAATGAAGAAGTTTAAGTATAGAGCAGAAAATTCACCACAAGCATGGTTATTTTTACTTCCTGCTTTAATAATAGTAGGAATATTTAATGTCTTACCTTTAATAAAGACATTTGTTATGTCTTTCCAAAAAGGAACTTTGAATAATTTAACATTTAATGGATTTAAAAATTTTGAGATAGTACTTAAAGATCCAAAATTTCATACTGCAATAGGAAATACTGCACTTTTTTCTTTTGTGGTAGTTCCAGTAGGGTTAATTATATCTATGTTTATAGCTATTACAATATATGAAAAAATTAAGTATAAAGATATTTTTGAAACAATTTTCTTTATACCATATTTAACAAGTGTCATAGCAGTTGGGATTGTATTTAGATTTTTATTAAACGGAGAGTATGGATTTATAAATTACATATTAGGATTTTTCAACATAGGACCATTTAATTTCCTTGATGATCCAAATATGAGCATGATTACCCTTATTATATTTGGTATTTGGTCAGCACTTGCCTTTAATATAATAATATTACTTTCTGGATTAAGAAATGTTGATAAGAGCTATTATAAGGTTGCTGATATGTTTGGAGCAACAAAGATGGAGCAGTTCTTTAGAATAACCTTACCTCAAATGATACCAATAATAACATTTTTATTAATGGTTAATTTTATCAATGCTTTTAAGGTTTATGCACAAGTATTCTCCATATTTAATGGTAAGGCTGGTATTGCTGATAGTGCAACAACAGCAGTATTCTACATATTTAATAAGTTCTATGTAGAAAACCGTTATGGCCAAGGTATGGCTGCAGCAGTTATCTTATTTGGCTTGATTTTAATTTTCACAGTAGTACAAAATCGTATATTAAAAAGAATATCTAAGTAGGTGAAAATATGAAAAAATTTAATTCAGTTTTATCAAAAACATTTATAGTTTTAATGGCAATAATAACATTATTTCCTTTTGTATATATGATTTTATCAAGTTTGATGACTTATCAAGAGGCAACTAGTATACCACCAACTTTATTTCCAAAGGAGCTTCAATGGAATAACTTTGCACAAGCTATGGAGCAAGCTCCATTTATAAGATACTTCTTTAATACAATTATAGTTGCAGGTATATCTACAATCGGAACAGTTATTACTACTATTTTAGCTAGTTTTGCATTAGTTCAATTGGAATTTAAATATAAAAATGCCTTAATATTAGGTATGGCAGCTTTATTAATGGTTCCTTATGAAGTAACAGTATTTACAAATTATCAAACTATTGCTCAGCTTGGGTTATTAGATACATATGCAGCATTAATATTACCATCTCTTGCAAGTGTGTTTTATATATTCTACTTAAAAGAGTATTTATCAAGTGTTCCTAGTTCATACTATAAGGCAGCAAAGGTTAATGGATGTTCAGATTTAGAGTTTGTTAAAAGAATATTGTTACCTTTAGCTAAACCTGCTTTATTTACTATGGGAATATTAAGTTTTATAGGAGGATGGAATTCATTCTTATGGCCAATACTTGTAACAAATAGTAAAGAAATGAGATTATTAAGTAATGGATTAAGCTCCTTTGCAACAGAAAGTGGTACAAATGTACAACTTCAAATGGCAGCATCAACTATAGCTATAGTACCTATACTGGTTTTATATTTAATATTTAGAAAACAAATTATTAGAGGAGTTGTTAAGAGTGGCGTTAAAGGATAAAAAGACAAAAATCACTTTTCACAATGGTATCTTAACTATTGGTGGAACAATAATTGAAGTAGTATATGAAGATAGTCATATATTTTTCGATTTTGGTAGTGAATACAACCCAAAGGCACCAGTTCAGCCAGAAAACTTACAAGAATTATTAGATGAAAATTTAGTTCCATATTTAGATAATATGTTTGATCCAAGTATTCCATTAAAGGGGTATGAATCAAAAGAAAATAATTTTAAAAATACTGCAGTATTTTTATCACATATGCATTTAGATCATTCTAAGATAGTGAATTATCTAAATCCAGAAGTGCCTTTATATACATTAGAAGGAACAAAGTCATTATTAAATACATTAAATATCAATAATGATTTCTTATTCCCACTTTATAAAAATAATGGTAATAACACAAGAGACATAATTGGAGTTAAGGAAAATGAAGTTATAGAAATTGGTAAAATAAAAGTTAAAGTAATGCCAGTTGATCATGATGCTTATGGTGCTTGTGGATTATTAATTGAAACTCCAGATTTGGTTATTTCATATACTGGTGATATAAGACTTCATGGATATAGAAAAGATGATACATTAAGATTCTGCAAAGAAAGTGAAAATTGTGATGTTCTATTAATAGAAGGAGTAAGTGTTTCATTCCAAGACTTTGATGAAGTAAGAGAAGATGAAATATCAAATGAACCAGAATTAATAGAAAAAATAAATGAAATAGTTAAAGAAAATCCAAATAAACAAATAACATTTAATTATTATATTTCAAATATAGAAAGAATTTTAAATATAATTAAGACTAATCCAAGAAAGGTTGTATTAGATGCATATTACTCATATGTTCTTAAAGAAGCAACTGGATATGAATCTTATTATTATTCATTAGATAATAAAGATTATGGATTAAATAAAGATTTAGAAATTAACTTTGAAAGATTACTAAATGATGAAAGAGAATTTTTCTGGCAACTAGATACACTTGCCATTGAATATATGGATAAATTACAGGAAGGTGGAATTTATATTCACTCAAACGCAGTGCCATTAGGTGATTTTGATCCTAAATATGCACCATTTATAAAGAGTTTTGAGGAAAGAAATATTAAATTTGAAAGAGTATCATGTAGTGGGCATGCTCATCCTTATGATTTAATTGAGATTATTAACTTAATTAAACCTAAGCTATTAGTGCCAATACACTCTTATCGTCCAGAAAAACTATATAATGAAAATGGCGATGTACTTTTACCAGAAAAATCACAAACTATTTAATTGGAGGATGACAACTATGAAGATCAAGAAAATACTTGCTCTAGCACTTTCATTAGGTCTATTAACTGGTTGCTCAAATAAGGGCGCTGGAACAGCTAATGAAGATATCGTAACAGAAATAACAGCACCAGTTGAAATAACATTCTGGCATGCAATGAATGGGGATTTAGAAAAAAATCTTCAAAGCTTAACTGATGAGTTTACAGCACAAAACCCTAATATTAAGGTTACATTACAAAACCAATCAAGTTATCAAGATTTACAACAAAAAATAACTGCAACTGTTGCAAGTCCAAAGGATTTACCAACATTAACTCAAGCTTATCCTGATTGGATGTTCAATCCTATTAAAGATGGATTAGTTACTGATTTAACACCATACGTTGAAAATGAAACTCTTAAATTTGATAACTATGAAGATATATTACCAAGTTTTAGAGAAGCAACTACAATAGATGGAAAGATTTATGCTATGCCATTTAATAAGTCAACTGAAGTTTTATGGTATAATAAGACTTTATTTGATGAATTAGGATTAACTGTTCCAACAAACTATGATGAACTTGTTGAGGTTTCTAAAACAATAAAAGAGAAGAAAGGTATTGTAGGAGCAGGTTTTGACTCATTAAATACATATTACACTACTTTCTTAAAGTCAGAAGGAAAGTCATTTGATAATAATTTTGATGTAACTAGTAAGGAATCAGAAAAGGCTGTTAATTACTACTTAGAAGGTGTTAAAGAAGGTTACTTCAGAATTGCTGGAACAGATAAATACTTATCTGGACCATTTGGAAATGGTACTGTTGCAATGTACGTTGGATCTAACGCTGGTGAAAACTTTGTAAAACAAGGTGTTGATGGCAAGTTTGAAATAGGAGTTGCTCCATACCCAACAAAGGCTTCATTACAACAAGGTACTGATTTATATGTATTCTCAAGCGCAACAGCAGAACAAAAAACTGCTGCATATGAATACTTAAAGTTCTTAACTAGCAAAGAAAGCCAAATTAAATGGGCTTCAGCTACTGGATATGTACCTGTAAGACAAAGTGCTCTTGATTCAGAAGAATATAAAAACTGCGGAAGTTTAATAGCACCAATTCTTTCAGATGCAACTAAGAACTTATATACAAACCCAGTAATAAGTGGTGCAGATGCTGCATATCGTGAAGCTGGTACAGTATTAGAAGCAGTATTAGCGGATCCTAATAATGCAGATGTTACTAAAAAATTAGAAGAATTTAAATCAACTTTAAATTCAATTTGGGAATAGAACAGAGCTGCCTAAAGGCAGCTCTTAATTAAAAATGTAAAATGAAGAATGTAGAATTAATGTAAAAACTCCTTAGGGAGTTTTTAAAATTAATATAATTTAAGTAATTTGGTACAAATTACATCAACAATTTTACATTTTACATTTTACATTTTACATTGTGCGCTAGCACATACAGGAGGTATTATGAAATTAGTTATTTATCAAACTAGTGATTTACATGGATTTGTATATCCAACTAATTATGTAACAGAACAATCTCTTGGAATATTAAAGATTGGAAGTTACATATTAAAAGATGAAAAGAATTATGATTATTCTTTAAAAATAGATTGTGGAGATTTAGTTCAAGGCTCAGCATTAACTCACTACTTATCAAAGCAAATGTTAGAAAAGAATCCTATAGTAGAATTGTTAGATGATATTGGATATGATGCTTATGTATTAGGGAATCATGAATTTAACTATGGATTAGATTATTTAAATGCTGCATATAGTTTAGTTTCTGATAAAATAATTAATGCAAATATCAAAGGTTTAACTTTTGACAGTAAGCCTTATAGAATATTTGATATTAATGGTTTTAAAGTTGGATGTATAGGATTTACAACATCATTTATTCCAAACTGGGAGCAAGAAAAGAATATAAAAAACTTAGAGTTTTTAGATCCAGTTAAGGTTTATGGAGAGTATGAAAAAGAGTTAAAAGAAAAATCAGATATGATAATAGTATGTTATCATGGAGGTTTTGAAAAAAGTTTAGATGGTAAAAATACTCCTACAGAAAAATTAACAAAAGAAAACCAAGCTAGTGAATTATTAGAAACCTATGATTCTATAGATATAGTTTTAAGTGGACATCAACATAGATCTTTTATAACTAAAGTTAATAAAGTAATATGTTCACAACCTATGCATAATGGTCAAAACTTCACTAAAATAGTAATTGATACAGAAACAAAGGAAGCAAGTTATGAATTAGTAGATGTATCAAAGCTAAATGATGAAATAAATGTAGATTTAGAAAGAAGATTTACAAATGTAGATAAAGAGTTGCAAGGATATTTAGATAGAGAAATTGGTCATTTTAAAAATGATATAATTTTAGATGATATATTTATTGCAAGACTTAAAGGACATCCATTTATAAACTTTTTACATGAAGTTCAATTAGATGTATCTAAAGCGGATTTTTCAGTTTTATCATTATTTGATACTGCTATTGGATTTAAGAAGAATGTTTCAATAAGAGATGTATTAATAAATTATCCATATCCTAATACCTTAAAAGTTTTAAAGATAAAAGGAAGTAAATTTAAAGAAGCCATTGAAAAAAGTGCTACATATTTTGTTTTAGAAAATAATGATGTTAAAATTAATGAAGAGTTTTTAGTGCCAAAGGTTCAAAATTATAATTATGATACCTTTGCTGGCTTAACTTATGAAATAGATTTACATAAGGATTTTGGAAATAGAGTTGTTTCTATGAAAAAAGATGGTGAAGATATAGATTTAGATAAAGATTATACAGTAGTTTTAAATAACTATAGAGCTAGCAATACATCGATTTATCCTGCTTATGAAAATGCAGAAGTAGTTAAGGAAATAAATATGGATATGAGTGAGCTTATTATAAATTATTTCCAAAATAATCACGAAGTAGATATCCCATCTGAAAGTAACTATATTATTAGATATTAAAATAAATATAAAAGTTGAAATTTAGAGCTGTTTGAAACAGCTCTTTTTTGCTTATAAAAATAATATCTCCTAAATTAATAAAATTGCAGTAATTATGCTTAGCAAAAGAAAGCAATAAGAATTATTTATAGGAAAATAACAAATAATAAGAAAAAAATGATAAGGAGATATTTATGGGCAGATATACTAAAGAAAAAAATAAGGACTATTATAGTTTAATGAAAATGATATTTAAATGGATTGTATTAAGCATTATTATGGGAATTCCTATTGGAATTATAGTAGGGTTATTTAATAAGATTTTAACAGCTGCAAATTCTTTTAGAAAAGATCATGAATATACTATATATCTTTTACCTATTGCTGGATTAATAATTACTTTTATGTATTTAAAAAGTAAGAGAAATGCTTATTCAGGAGAAAATTTACTTAAGTCTGAAGTTGTATCAGCAGCTAAGGATATTCCTTTTTATATGATATTTGTAGTTTTCATAGGTTCTTTACTTACAACTTTCTGTGGTGGTTCTGCAGGTAAAGAAGGTTCTGCAGTTGCTATGGGAGGAACCTTAGGGGATTTTATATCTAGAAAGTTTAAATTAACTGATGATGAGCAAAGAACTTTAGTAATATGTGGTGTTGGCAGTGCATTTGGAGTAATTTATGATGTTCCTTTTGCAGGAGCTATCTTAGGAATGGAACTAGTATTAAAGGGAAGGTTTCATTATCAAGCATTAATCCCTGCATTTTTAACAACTGTTGTATCTAATGAGATAGCAGTTTGGATTGGTAGTAAGACAGTAGAATATCCAAATCTGGTATTAGATGATTTAAGCTTTATTGTAATAATGAAATTAGTATTATTAGGAGTTATTTTTGGAATTGGTGGCTTTATATTTAATTTAGTTTTGGATAATAGTAGTAAAGCTTATGATAAATTCACTAAAAATCCATATATTAAAGCTATTTTGGGAGGAGTTATTACAATAATATTATTTTGGATAGTTGGAGATAACTACAATGGATTAGGTCAAAGTTTTATAAATGATTCCTTTAAAAATCATGTAAGCATAATGGATTATATATGGAAAATTATTTTTACTGCTGTTGCTTTAGGATCAGTCTTTCAAGGTGGTAGAGGAAATCCAACTTTTTTTGCAGGAGTTACTTTAGGAAGCTTTGTTTCTAAATATATTAATTTACCTCTTACCTCAGTTACGGCATTAGGAATGATAGGCTTATTTTGTAGTGCAACATCTCTACCTATAACATCTATAGCTATGGCTTTAGAATATTTTGGTGGTGAAGAAATGTTAGCAATAATTATAGTTATGACAGTAAGTTATATAATATCAGGATTTTATGACATTTTAGTAAAAAAGAAACTTCCAAAAGAAAAAGGAAAAATATTTGAAGGAGTTGTTCATAAGAATAAAAAAGATTCTTAAGAAATTTAATTATTAACAGAAGAAAAAGTTTAAGGAGGAAGATAAGTTGCTTAAAAGAAATATGAAATACTTAGTGTTTACCTTTATAGCTATTTTTACTTTGATAGCTTTATTAATATCAACAATAAATAAAAAGGGTTTGGAAGTATTTGGAGATACGCAAAGTATTAATAATACAATTGTACCTAAACCATTAAGCTATAAAGAAAATCAAGGAGAATTTCTACTTAATAAGGATACTACTATCTTTATAAAGGGAAAAAATGAAGATGAAACAGCGGAAATAGCTAATATTGCAGAATATTTAAAGGAAAAGTTAAATCCAGCAACAGGATATGATTTTAATATAAATAACAATGAAAGTCCAAAGCAAAATTATATTTATCTCACAACCTTAAATAGTGAAAGCACATTAGGGGATGAAGGGTATAATATTACTACTAATAATGATGGAGTAAAGATAGTAGCTAATAAGCCAGAAGGAATATTTAGAGGTATTCAAACTTTAAGACAGTTACTTCCTCCGGAAATAGATTCAAATAAATTAGTAAGTAATGTTCAGTGGATTATTAAAAACTCAACAATTTATGATAAACCAGTATATAGCTATAGAGGGTTAATGATAGATGTAGCAAGACATTTCTTTACTGAAGAAGAAATTAAAAAACAAATAGATATTGCAGCACAATATAAGATAAATAGGGTACATCTTCATTTAACTGATGATCAAGGATGGCGAATAGAAATAAAAAAATATCCTGATTTAACTCTTATAGGAGGAAGTACAGAAGTAGGAGGAGGACCAGGAGGATATTATACTCAAGAGCAGTTTAAAAGTATAGTTAAATATGCTGCAGATAGATATATTGAAATTATCCCTGAGGTAGATATGCCAGGTCATACGAATGCTGCTTTAGCTTCCTATGGATTTTTAAATCCAGATGGTAAAAGAAAACCTTTATATACAGGAATAGATGTGGGGTTTAGTACATTAATGACAGATAGTGAAAAAACTTATGAATTTATAGAGGATGTAATTAAGGAAATTTCAGAGATTTCTCCATCTAAATATTTTCATATGGGTGGAGATGAAGCAGAAAGTACAAAAAAGGAAGATTATGATTATTTCGTAGGTAGAGTTTCAAAGATAGTAGAGAAGTATGGGAAAACTCCAATAGGATGGGATCCAATAGATACGGCACCGGAAATAAATTCTAGCGTTATACTTCAAAATTGGAAGGATTCAAATGAAGCTGCTAGAAAAAAGAATATGAATATGATAATTTCAATTGCAAGCAAGGCCTATTTAGATATGAAGTACAATGAAAATACACCTTATGGATTAAATTGGGCAGGATATATTCCAATTAAGACTGCATACGATTGGGATCCTACAGAGTTTGCACCAAAAAATTTAATTTTAGGAATTGAGGCACCATTATGGACTGAAACAATAGATAATGTAGAGCAAATGGAATATATGATATATCCTAGATTATTGGGATATGCAGAAATTGGTTGGACTCCAAAAAATCTTAGAAACTTTGAAGAATATAAAATAAGATTAGAAAAGCAAGGAATAAGACTTAGTGAGAAAGGAGTAAATTATTATAGAGATAATAGTATATGGAAATAGATTTTTTTGAGATAAGTGTGCATACTATATTCGAATGAAAAAGAAAGGAGAAGTATATGGAAAGAGTACATTATAAAATAAATGATATAGCAAATGAGAACATGAAGACACAAGTTAAAAATTCCTTAGAAAAGCTAGATGGAGTTGATAAGGTTTGTGTTGATGTTGCAAGAGGGACAGTAGAAGTAATTTATAATGAACCAGCAACAGAAATTTCAATTAAATCTTGCCTAGAAAAATCAGGACATAAAATTATATAAATAATAAAAAATAGTCTATGCTAAAAAACATGGACTATTTTTTTTATACAAAATAATTGAAAAATTATGAAAAAAGATATATTGTTATTTTATAGCAAAATTTTCAATATATATATACATAAACTGAAAGGAGAAAATTAATGACTATTTCTTTTTTTGATTTTTTAAGACAGATAGTGGATAATGTTCCTTTACTTATTACTGTTATTTTAACCCTAGGAGTAATTTTAGTAAATGGATGGACAGATGCACCAAATGCAATTGCCACTTGTGTATCAACTAGAGCTATAGGTCCCCGTGCTGCTATTTTAATGGCAACAGTATTTAACTTTTTAGGGGTTTTTGTTATGACTATGATAAATGCCAATGTAGCTCAAACAATATACAATATGGTAGACTTTAGAGGAGACCCACATTATTCTTTAATTGCATTATGTGCAGCTTTATTTGCAATAGTTGTTTGGGCAACAGCAGCATGGTATTTTGGAATACCCACAAGTGAAAGCCATGCATTAATAGCTGGAATTTCAGGAGCAGCCATTGCACTACAAGGTGGAATGAGCGGAATAAATGGACATGAGTGGATGAAAGTAATATATGGTCTTATATTATCTACATTTTTAGGATTTGGTATGGGCTGGTTAACTGTAAAGATTATCGGTTTATTATTTGGAAGAGTTGATCGTAGAAAAACTAGTGAATTTTTTAAATATTCTCAAATTGGTGGTGGTGCTGCTATGGCATTTATGCATGGAGCACAAGATGGGCAAAAATTTATGGGAGTATTTATGCTTGGAATATTTTTAGCTAATGGAAGAGGAGATGTTCAAAGTTTTGTTATACCAGTATGGCTTATGATACTTTGTTCTTTAGTTATGGCCTTAGGTACATCTATAGGTGGATATAAAATAATTAAAGCTGTTGGAATGGATATGGTTAAACTTGAACAGTATCAAGGATTTTCAGCAGATTTAGCTGGTGCTGGATGTCTTCTATTATCTTCAGTTACTGGAATTCCTGTTAGTACAACTCATACAAAGACTACTGCTATAATGGGAGTAGGAGCTGCTAAAAGACTTAGCTCAGTTAATTGGGGGGTAGTTAAGGAAATGGTTTTAACATGGATTTTAACCTTCCCAGGTTGTGGCTTAATAGGATTTTTAATGGCAGAATTATTTATTTGGATATTTTAAAATAAAATTATAGAGGAGAAAAATATAATGTTAGGTAAGAAAGAAAATAATTATTTTAATATGTTAGCTGAGTTAGTAGATTATTCATGTGAAGCTGCTAATTTACTTCAAAATACATTAGTAAATTTCAATATTAATGAAATAGAAGAAAAAATACATGAAATGCATAATATAGAGCATGAAGCTGATGTAAAGAAACATGATATGATGAATAAATTAGCAAAAGAATTCATAACACCTATTGAAAGAGGTGATATTATCGATATAGCTCATTATATTGATAATGTTACAGATGATATAGAAGAAGTTTTAACAAGAATATATATGTATAACATTAGAGAAATTAAAAAAGAAGCGATAGATTTTTCAAATATTATCATTAATAATTGTAATGGATTGAAAAAAATAATGAGAGAATTCTATAATTATAAAAAATCCTCAGAAATTCCAAAATTAATTATAAGTATAAATGATTTAGAAGAAGAAGGGGATAGACTGTACTTTAGTACTTTAAGAAATTTATATACTACATCTAAAGACCCTATAGAACTTATGACGTGGACTGATACTTTAAAGTATTTTGAAAAATGCTGTGATGCTTGTGAAAGCGTAGCAAACCTAGTTGAAAGTGTAATAATGAAAAATTCATAATTAATAAGGTCTTTAAATAAAATTTCCTTATAAAATACAATAATATTATTAAATAAATGACAATAAATAGATATATAAATGTATAAAAATAATAAAAAAATAATAAAATTATTACATGTTTTTTGTGAAAATAAGTTGACAATGTTTACATTATATATTAAAATGATGACATATTAATGAGGATCCATTTTGGATTGTTACTGGGAAGCAGGCAAAACCTAAATTGATACCAAATTAGTTTTAGTGGATGTACTATAACTATTTGATATTAGTTTAGGTTTTTTTGTATAATACTGCTTGCAGAATATAATTTATATTTCTAATAGGAAATTATATAGAAGGAGTTAGAGATATGCTTATTAATAAAGTGTTAAATAACAATGTCATTACAATTATTAATGAAAATGATGAAGAAGCAGTAGTTATGGGGAGAGGGATAGCCTTTCAAAAGAAAAAGGGTGATGAGGTTGATAAGGATAAGATAGATAAAATATTTGTTTTAAAGAATAAAAGCATAAATGAAAAGTTAATTGCATTAGTTAAAGATATTCCTGTAGAAAATTTAGAAATTGCTGAGGAAGTAATTAATTATGCAGAAGAAGAGTTAGGTACTAAATTAAATGAAAATATTTATTTAACACTTACTGATCATATAAGCTTTTCTATAAATAGGTATCAGAATAATTTAGAAATGAAAAATGTTATGCTTTGGGACATAAAAAGATTACATAAACCAGAATTTTCAATAGGGCTTAAAGCATTAGAAATAATTAAAAATAGATTTGGAATAGAGCTTCCAGAGGATGAAGCTGCAGCAATAGCAATGCATATTTTAAATGGTGAATTAAATCAAGATATGCCACAAATAGTAGATATAATAAATTTAATAAATGAGGTTTTAAAAATAGTAAAATATCATTTTAATATGGATTTTGATGAAGAATCAATAAATTATTATAGATTTGTTACTCATTTAAAATTCTTTGCTCAAAGATTAGTGAGTGGCAAATATTACGAGGATAATGATAATGAACTTTTTGAAATGATTAAAGATAAATATCCTAAATCTTATGAATGTACTAAAAAGATAGATGGATTTATAAAAAAGAAGTTTAATAATGAATTAACAAAAGAGGAAAAACTATATCTTATAGTTCATACAGCAAGAGTTGTAAAAGAAAATTATTAGAATTATATTTAACTTTATAAGGATTGTAACTGACTCGATCAGGCAAAACCTAAGTTAACGAAAGTTTAACCACGAGAAGTGCGCTAAAGCGCAATGTAAAATGAAAAATGAAGAATGAAAAATTGAGGAATAAACTCCTTTAGGAGTTTATAGAAAATATATATTTTTGGTAATTTGGAACAAATTACTTCAATAATTCTACATTCTACATTCTACATTCTTAATTATGGGCTATTCATAGCCCATCCATTGGTTATTTATAAGTTAATTTAGGTTTTTTATTATATACTGATAATAATTTATGTTTGGGGGGATAGCAGGTATTAAAGTAATAACTGGAAGTTTCATAGGATTGTAACTGATTCGATCAGGCAAAACCTTAGTTCTTCAAAACTTAAAAAAATTAAATTTTGAAAGTGAGGAATTAAGCTATGAATTATGAAAATTTAGCTAAATCAATTTTAGAAAAAATAGGCGGAAAAGAAAATGTATCAAATTTAACACATTGTGCAACAAGATTAAGATTTAATCTAAAAGACAATTCAAAGGCAAAGACATCAGAAATTAAAAATATTAATGGTGTTATGGGAGTTGTCGATAAAGGTGGTCAATATCAAGTAATAATAGGAAATGATGTAAATCATGTATATAAGGAAGTAGTTAAAATAGCTAACTTAGATAATATGAGTTCTAATGCTTCAGAAGAGGTTGATGATCGTAAACCAATTGCAAAAGTAATAGACACAATAACTGGTATATTTACACCTATATTACCTGCTATTACAGCAGCTGGTATGATGAAAGCAGTTCTAGCATTATTAACTGCATTTAAATTAGTAACGACAGATTCACAAAGTTATCAAATTGTAAACTTTATGGCAGATTCTGCTTTCTACTTCTTACCAATACTTCTTGCAAATTCAGCTGCTAAGAAATTTAAGTGTAATCAATACTTAGCAATGATGCTTGGTGGAATGTTATTACATCCAACATTTGTTACTATGGTTAATACAGCTAAGGAAGCTGGAACATCTATATCAGTATTTGGATTACCTATTTCATTAGCATCATATAGCTCAAGTGTATTACCTATAATACTTGGAGTTTGGTTTATGTCATATGTTGAACCAATTGCAGATAAAGTATCACCAAAGGCTATTAAGTTCTTTACAAAACCATTAATTACAGCAGTTGTTACAGGAATAGTTCTATTAGTAGTAATTGGACCTTTAGGATATATAATAAGCGATAAGATAGGTTTAGCAATTAAAACTTTAGAAACTTATGCTAGTTGGTTAGTTCCAACATTAATAGGTGGATTAACACCATTATTAGTAATGACAGGTACTCATTATGGACTTATACCAATAGGTATAAATAATCGTATGACTATGGGATATGATACTATTATTTATCCAGGAATGTTAGCTTCTAATGTATCTCAAGGTGGAGCAGCTTTAGCAGTAGCATTAAAAACTAAAAATTCAGAAATAAGACAATTAGCATCTTCAGCAGGTATAACTGCAGTTTGTGGTATTACAGAGCCAGCTTTATATGGTGTAAACTTAAGATTTAAAACTCCATTATATTCATCTATGATAGGTGGAGCAGTTGGTGGATTATTCTTAGGATTATTCCGTGTTTGTAATTACTCAGGTGGTTCTCCAGGGTTTTTAACTTTACCAAGTTATATTGGTGGAGATACAATGATGAATTTTGTATATGCTTGTATTGGTGCAGTTATTAGTGTTGCTGTTTCCTTTGTTTCTTGTTTAGTTTTATATAAAGATAAAGAAGAAGTTACAGTTAAGGAAGATGAAAATCTACAAAGAGCTTTAGGAAATGAAATAATTATCGCAAGTCCTATGAAGGGTGAAATTATGCCTTTAAATGAAGTTAATGATGAAACTTTTGCATCAGAAATGATGGGAAAAGGTGTAGCTATTAAGCCAGTAGATGGTAAAGTTGTATCACCAATAAATGGAATAGTTCAAACTATATTTAAAACAAAACATGCTATAGGATTAAAATCTGAAGATGGAACTGAAATTCTTATTCATATTGGAATGGATACAGTTCAATTAGAAGGTAAGCATTTCAAAGCTTATGTTAAAGATGGAGATAAAGTAAAGATTGGAGATACCTTAATAGAATTTGATACAGAAGCTATAAAAAAAGAAGGTTATGAATTAACAACACCTGTTATAGTAACAAATACAAATGATTATTTAGAAGTATTAGCTAGAGGAGTAAAGAAAGTTAATACTGGTGATGCAATTATAAGCATTATTTAAAAGACTATAGAGCTGTTTTAGGCAGCTCTATATTAAAAAATTCTACTAAAGACCATAAATACATGGAGGTAAAATATGATTCAAGATTTTAATAAGTTTCCAGAAAATTTCTTGTGGGGCGGTGCTTTAGCTGCCAACCAATGTGAAGGTGGTTATAAGGAAGGTGGAAGAGGCTTAACTACAGTAGATCTTTGCCCAGCAGGAGAGAATAGACGTAAAGTTATGGAAGGAAAGATAGATGTTTTAAGACCTTTAGAAAATGAGTATTATCCTTCTCATGAAGCTATAGACTTTTATCATAGATATAAAGAAGATATAGCATTATTTGCTGAAATGGGATTTAAGTGTCTAAGAATATCTATAGCTTGGTCAAGAATCTTTCCAAATGGAGATGAGAAAACTCCAAATGAAGAAGGATTAAAATTTTATGATTCAATGTTTGATGAAATGCTAAAGTATGGAATGCAACCAGTAGTTACTATTTGTCATTTTGATACTCCTATAGGTATTATTGAGAAATATGGTGGATGGAAAAATAGAAAGTTTATAGATTTTTATTTAAATTATTGTGAGGCAATATTTAATAGATATAAAGATAAAGTTAAATATTGGATGACATTTAATGAAATAAATATGATATTACATCTTCCATTTATGGGTGCAGGTGTGAGATTTAAAGAAGGAGATAATGAGATTCAAGTAAAATATCAATCTGCTCATCATGAACTTATAGCTAGTGCTTTAGCAACAAAAATGGCACATGAAATAATTCCAGGTTCAATGGTAGGATGTATGCTTGCTGCTGGAGAATTCTATCCATACTCATGTAATCCACAAGATGTTCTACTTGCAAAAGAAAAGGATAGAGAAAATTTATTCTTTATTGATGTACAATCAAGAGGGGAATATCCTGGATATGCAAAAAGATTTTTAAGAGAAAAGGGAATAGAAATAAAGTTTGAAGAAAAAGATGAAGAAATACTAAAGAATAATACTGTAGATTTTATCGGATTTAGTTATTATTCAAGTAGATGTGCAAGTTCTGATCCAGAGGTGTTAAAGGGACAAACTGCAGGAAATGTATTTAAAACTGTAAGAAATCCAAACTTAAAAGTTTCAGAATGGGGATGGCAAATAGATCCATTAGGACTTAGAATAACTTGCAATTCATTATATGATAGATACCAAAAGCCTTTATTTATTGTTGAAAATGGATTAGGAGCTGTTGATAAAGTAGAAGAAGATGGTTCAATAAATGACGATTATAGAATTGAATATTTAAGAGAACATATTAAGGCAATGAAAGAAGCAATAAAAGATGGTGTTGATTTAATTGGTTATACACCTTGGGGGTGTATAGACATAGTTTCAGCTTCAACTGGAGAAATGAAAAAACGTTATGGTTTTATCTATGTAGACAAAGATAATGAAGGAAATGGAACTTTAAACAGAAGCAAGAAAAAAAGTTTTTATTGGTATAAAAACGTTATTTCTAGCAATGGGGAAGAACTATAATATAATACAGATATAATTATCAAAAAGAGTTTAAACTAAAATTTAGGCTCTTTTTTTATAAATAACTGTATTATACAAGGCTATAAATGAAATTAAAAATTACTTAGAAAAATAAAAATTTAAAAGTTAAATTTGAGAATAGTACTTTATTAATATTATAAAAAAGTATAATATATACTTATGTTAATATTATTTAATGAAAGTGGGGATAAGATAATTATAAAGAAAATCAATGAGATGAAGATTAAGTTGGTTTAATATCAAAGATGATTTTAAATTTTATAATAAAATAAGTATAATAAATGCGATTTTAAAGAAATAATTCTTACAAGAAGAATTAAGTATTTTTCTAAGGAATTCAACTAAAAACTTTATCATAATTTAATAAAAATTATAATGTTTTTATTTGTGATTATTTTGTGATGATCATTTTTGTAATATATATTAATAAATAAAACAATTACAAAAAGGAGTATATATGAAAAAGATTAATAATATAATTTATTTTATATTAGTAATATTAGTAATACAATTATTTTCATCAATTAATTTTACTAACATAGTAAAAGCTGAAGAAAATAAAGAATTTAATTTTCTTACGAAAGTTGAGATTACTGATTTAAAAAATGGACCTTTAGGTCAGGAGATAGATAAATCTTCAAATGTGCGAATAAAGTATAACTTTGAAATACCAAACATTGGGAATGTAAAAAAAGGAGAAACTTTAACAGTTAGGTTACCAAAACAAATATTAATTAAAAATACTATTAATATTGACATAAAAGAGGAAGAGGAATTAGTTGCTAAAGCTACAGTAAATACAGATGGAAGCATCAATATTGAATTTACTGAATTCGCAGCTAATCATTCAGATGTAAGTGGATTCTTCTATATAGATACAGTATTTAATAGAAATAATATTGGGAATGGAGAAAGTGAGAAGATAGAATTTTACTTAGGTGGGGAAACTCAGCCTGTCATAGTTGAAGTTAAATTTAAGCAAGACCCAATTCCAGAAGCATCTATATCAAAGAGTGGTAAATATGATGGATTTAAAAATGAAATTACTTGGAATATTGAATTTAATAAAGAAAATATTAGTCTAAAAAGTGTAAATATAATAGATGATATTCCTTTGGGACAAGAGTATATCGAAGGATCAGCTACAATAGATAATGGAGCTGATATAAGTGGGTTTTCTTATGTATCTGTAGCGAATGATAGCAATAAGGCTGGAACATTGATTTATAACTTCCAAGGAGAAATTAATAAAAAGCATATAATTTCCTTTAAAACTAAAATAAGTGATTCAAGAATTTTAATGGAGAATCAAGGGAAAAGTATAAATTTATATAATAGTGCAATACTTGATATTAATGGAGCAAGAAAAGAATCTAATAATGCATCGGTTGAGGTTAAGGTAAATTATATTGAAAAGTCTGGTAAATATGTTTCTAATGAAAATGGAAATAAGGTAAATAGAATAGATTGGACAATTAAGATAAATAATAATGCTTTAAAACTTAATAACTTAAAAATAGAAGATAGTATACCAGCTGGATTAGAGCTAATAAATGGAACTTTTAAAGTTAACAATAATGTAAATAATGGTTATACTTATACTGGTAATAAATTAACTTATACTTTTGAGAATGAAATTAATACTCAACAAATAATTACTTATTCTACAAATATTGTAGATGAAAAAGTTTATCACTCAAATGATACAACTAATTTTAAAAATACTGCAACTATAGTAGAAGGAGTGAAAAGTACTCCATCTGCATCTGCTAATGTAGGAGTAGGAAGTAATATCTTACGTAAAAGTGCTTTAAATAATTATGATGCAGCAAATCATTATTTAACATGGAAGATAGAAGTAAATAGTAATGAAGTAAAGCTTGAAAATCCAGTAGTAACAGATAATATTCCTGTAGGTCAAAAGTATGTTGCTGGAAGTTTAAAAATAGATGGATTGGCTCCCGATACTAATAAATTTAATTATAAAGTTTCTGATAACGGAGATACAGAAAAAACAGGAACTATCACTTATAACTTTAATGAAACTATTAATAAAAAGTATGTTATTACATTTAAAACTGAAGTTACTGAAAGTAGTATTTATGCAGGAAATATTAATGGTAAACAATATAGTAATACTGCATATATGAAGGCTGATAATATATTAAAAGAAGTTAATAGTAAAGCTAATCAAAATGTTACAAGTAATGTTATTGAAAAAAAATCAGAAAGTTATGATTTTGTAAATAAAGAAATTACTTGGAAGATATTTGTTAATAAAAATAAAACTAAATTGGGAGCAGTAGTAGTTGCTGATAATATTCCTAAAGGACAAGAATATGTTGCAGGCTCTGCTAAAATTAATAATGCTGCTGATAGCAATGGCTTTAAATATAAAAGTGCAGCAGATGGTGATGAAGAAAAAACAGGAACCTTAACTTATACTTTTAATAATGAAATAAATGATATTTATGAAATTACTTTTAGAACTAAGATTACAGATGAGTCTATTTTCTATACCAATGGCCAAAAGACAGTTAAGAATAAAGCAGTGATAACTGGTGATGTTATACCTCCAAATGTCTCTACAGTGGCAGAGAAAAAAATTGAAAACATAGTAATTAATAAATCTGCAGATTATAAGAGTGGAAATGATTATATTGATTGGAAGATATTAATAAATTCTAACTCAACTCCTATGGGAAAAGTAGATATCCAGGATATACTTCAAGAGGGTTTAACGTTAGATACACTTTCTGTGGAATTATATAACGGAATATTAAATTCTCAAAATGGCAATATAATTAAAGGTGATAAAGTACTAGTGAATAAAGATAATTTTTCTTATGATATTAATACAAGAGAATTTATATTTAAGTTTGATAATGAAGTGAATTCACCATATATATTAACATTTAGAACTGATATTGTTGATAAAAGTAAGCAACCTTTTACTAATAAGGCAAATTTTAAGGGAAGTAAAACGAGCCAAACAAGCTCTACAAATCCTACTTACGTAGAATTCCAAAGTGGTGGTGGTGGTGCCATAGGTACACGAGGTACAATAAATATAAATAAAGTAGATAAAGATAGTACTAATAAATCACTTAAAGGTGCTAAATACAATTTATTAGACAAGGATATGAGAGTAATAGCTACAGGGGAAACAGATGGTAATGGAAATTTAACATTTAATAGAATTAGATTTGAAATTCCTTATTATGTGGAAGAAATAACTCCACCAGAAGGATATGTATTAGATAGTACAAGACATGAGTTCACTATAAAAAGTGCAGATGATATAAAAAATATAAGCAAGACTCTTTACAATAATATTATTAAGGGCTCAATAGAATTATATAAAGTTGATGATGATATGAAACCACTAAAGGGAGTAGAATTCACTTTATATGATTCAAAAGGTGATAAAGTAATATCTTCAGAATCAAATGATAAGGGAATTGTTACTTTTAATGATATTCCTTATGGAAATTATACTGTTAAAGAAACTAGTCCATTAGAGGGGTATTTAAAGAATGATACTATTTATTCTTTTGACATTAAAGAAGATGGAAAGACAGTAAAAGCAGAAAACTCAGTAGAAAATAAAATAATAAGAGGAAATATTAAAGTAGTAAAAGTAGATGAAGATAATAATCTTCTAGCTAATGCAGAAATTACTTTATATGATTTAGAGGGAAATGAAATTCAAAAGGATTTAACAGACGAAAATGGACAAGTTATATTTAAAAATATTCCTTATGGAGATTATGAAGTAAAAGAAACTAAGGCTCCAGAAGGTTATAATCTTTCAGATAAAGTTATAAAGGTTAGCGTAAATAAAGAAGAAACTGGACTAGTTTATGAAGCTGGAAGAATTACTAATACTAAAATTAAAGCTAATATAAAGATTAATAAATTAGATCAAGATAATAATAAAATAGTTGGAGCAGAGTTTACACTTTATGATAAGAATGATAAACCTATTACAACTGCAGTAACTAATGGTGATGGAATTGCGTTATTTGAAGATGTAATATATGGAGATTATTACATTAAAGAAACTAAGACACCAGAAGGATATGTATTAAATAGTTATAGACATGACTTTACTATAAATGAAAATGGAGCAGTTTTAAAAGAAACTGTAATAAATGAACAAATTGTAGGGGATATCAAAGTAGTAAAAATAGATGAAGATAAAAACCTTCTAGCGAATGCAGAGATTACTTTATATGATTTAGAAGATAATATAGTTCAAAAAGCAGTAACAGATGCAAATGGACTAGTTATATTGGTAAATGTGCCTTATGGAGAATATAAAGTAAAAGAAACTAGAGCTCCAGAGGGATACAATCTATCAAAGGAAGTCTTAAAGGTTAGCGTAAACAAAGAAGATACTGGACTAGTTTATGAAGCAGGAACAATTACTAATACTAAAATTAAAGCTAATATAAAGATTAATAAATTAGATCAAGACAATAATAAAATAGTTGGAGCAGAGTTTACACTTTATGATAAGAATGATAAACCTATTACAACTGCAGTAACAAATACTGATGGAATAGCATTATTTGAAAATGTAGTATATGGAGATTATTATATTAAAGAAACTAAGACACCAGAAGGTTATATTGGAACTAATGAAAAAATTGAAGTAAGTGTTAAGGAAAATAATTTAGTATATTCATATGAGATTGAAAATGCTAGAATTAAAGCTAAAATAGAAATTAATAAAATTGATGAAAATGGAGAACCGCTAAAAGGAGCAGAATTTACATTACTTAGCAAGGATGGTAAGGAAATATCAAAAGCTGTAAGTAATGAAAATGGAGTAGTTATATTTGAAGCTGTTGATTATGGTAATTACGCAATAAAAGAGACTAAGGCTCCAGAAGGATATTTAAAGGAGGATACTGAAGTAGAAGTTGTTGTAGACTCACAAAAAACTCAAGTATTTACTTTTAAAAATATTAAGATTAAAGATGAGACTGCTAACTTAGGTAAGGGAGGACTTCCTTCAACAGGAGATGCTTTCGATTCAAGATTATTATTAATAGTTGGAGCATTATTAGTTTTAACTGGTAGAGGATTCATGATAAAAAGAAAAGTTAAATTAAATAAATAATAGAGAAAATTATATAGTAACCAGGATTTTATTAATAAAAGGATGATTCTAAAATTAGAATCATCCTTTTTAAATTATACAAATAGTTTAATTAAAATATTGACTACTTACTACAGCTAATAAAGTATTAGGATCATTTAATATTGTTATATTCTCTGGAATAACAATATCTTTGATAAATACTTTATTATTTATTTGCATATTTGAAGCATCTAATTCAATAAATTCAGGGATTTTTTCTACATCTCCTTGTAAATCTATATATAAATTATGAGTTTCTAAAGTAAGTCTCTTTCCTTCTAAGATATCTTGACCAATAAATTTAATTGGTATCCTCATTTTAATTACTTCATTAGGTTTTATATATTGAAAATCTACATGAATAATCTCATGTCTTTCATTTTTTTGAACTTCTTTAACAACGCATTTTACTATTTTATCTTCAAGTAGAAGATCTATTATAGACCCACTATTATTTTTTCTAAGCACTCTTTGAAGTTCTGCATTACACATTTTTACTGGAATAGTTTCACCTAGAAATTCACCATAAATAATTCCAGGCACTTGACCAACTTTTCTTAATTTATTTTGATTTTCTTTTACATTTCTATCATAAACCTTAAAGGCTAAATTTGACATATTAATATACCTCCTTTAATAACTTTACAAATAATTATTAAGCTCTATAAAGTTAATATAAGTACAAAAATAGAGCTTAAGTTAAAAGCCCCACATATGCATCATCCTCCTTCATCTTATTAGAGTGTACATAATTAAAATAAATAAAGCAAATATTGGAAATGGCACTTTCATAGATTAACTAGAGAAATATAGATAAATATCAATTAGTATTAAGAAAAGTTATGAGAAACTAAATAAAAGATATATTTATTATCAAATTGAAAAATAAACACTTAAATGTTACGAGATATTTTAATAATATATACGAAGCTTTAGAATTTTTAGAAGTTAGAGCATAGTATAATTTGTAAGTAATTA
>NZ_JBNPON010000017.1:0-52786 GCF_050315195.1 Clostridium sp. SGI.024
TTTTCATTTATTATTTTTATATAAACAATAATTATTATTTTTAAATAAATCTTATTGTATTAATATTACATCACAGAATGAAATAAATAAATAGTAACTTTTCAGAAAATATTTAAAAACATAACTAAATGTGATATTATATGATATATATATAAATAAAGTGCAATAATAGTAAGGAAGAAGGTGTTGCAATATGAAGAGTACATTTGCAGAACGATTGAAAAAGCTTAGAAACGAATATGGATATACTCAAAAAGAATTGTCAGAAGAGCTAGGGATAAAACAGACTACTATATCTAATTATGAAAAAGGATTAAGGTTTCCAGATGCAGATAAGTTAAAAGAAATTTCTAATTTATTTAATGTTTCCATAGATTATCTTATAAACAATGAAGATAAAAAAGTAAGCCACAAAATTCAGTATTCTATAAGTAAAGATGAATATAAAGTATTTTTAAAATATTTAAAAAATGGATATAAAAATAAGGCTAGAGATTTTGTGATAAATATGTATAATATGGGGATTGATATACAATGGATATACATAAATATATTTGAGGCAGCATTAAAGGAAGTTGGATTACTTTGGGAGATTGGTGAAATAGATGTCTGGAATGAACATTATATTTCAGAAAGTATACTAGATACAATGAGAGAGTTAAAAGGTTATGGAAAAAATGATGAACATAAAGAAGATTCTATAATTTGCTTAACAGCTGGTCCAGAACAACATAATATTGGAATAAAAATGATTTCTGATTTATTAGAAGTATGTGGTATTAAAGTAGTATACCTTGGATCAAATCTACCAACTCTTAGTATTATTAATGCCATAGAGTCAGAAAATCCTAAATTCATTGCTATTTCAGTTACTATTTCTAATAATATAGAATCTGCTAAAAATGTAATACAAGCAATTAGAAGTTACTTTAAAAATAAATCACCATTAATAATAGTAGGGGGAATGGCATTTACAAATATTGAAGATGTCTGTAAAGAAACGGAGGCAGATTTCTATTGCAAAAATGTAGAGGAAATAAAAAAATTATTCAATAAATAAAACATATATAGATAACTAAAGATAAGGCTGATATAATTTCTTTAGAATAAAAGTAGAGGAGTTATTACATGAAATATTATTTAGCACCTATGGAAGGTATTACAGGATATATATATAGGAACTCTTATAATAAGTATTTTAATAATATAGACAAATTTTTTACACCTTTTATTACACCAAATACAAGTAAAAGCTTTAAGACTAAAGAACTTAGAGATTTATTGCCTGAAAATAATGAAGGATTAAATGTTGTTCCACAAATACTTACTAATGATTCAGAAGGATTTATTAGTACTGCTAAAAAGTTAAAGGAACTAGGATATAATGAAATAAATTTAAATCTTGGTTGTCCTTCTGGAACTGTGGTATCAAAATATAGAGGTTCTGGCTTTTTAGCTAAAAGAGAAGAGCTTGATAAATTTCTTGATGAAATATTTAAGATGGATGATATGAAGATTTCTATAAAAACTAGAATAGGAAAAGATAAGCCAGAGGAGTTTTATGAGCTTATTAATATTTATAATAAATATCCATTAGAGGAATTAATAATTCATCCAAGAACTAGAGAAGATTTTTATGGAAATAAACCTAATTTAGAAATATTTAAAGATGCATTAAGCTTAAGTAAAAGTTCAGTATGTTATAATGGAGATATTTTTACTGTTAAGGATTATAATAATTTTATAGATTGTTTTCCAAGTGTAGAAAAAATAATGATTGGAAGAGGAATCCTTGCTAATCCGGGTTTATTAGATGATATAAAAGAAAGTAAATCTTTAGATAAAGAAAAATTAAAGGAATTTCATAATGAAATTTTTATGAATTACAGAAAAGTTTTTAATGAAGATAAGAATGCAATTTATAGGATGAAAGAATTATGGGGATATATGATATATATCTTTTCAGATAATAAAAAATACATAAAAAAAATAAAAAAAGCACAGAGATTAGAGGATTATAATGAAGCAGTTCTAAGTTTATTTAAAGAGCAAGAGATAATAAGAGGTGTTGGACTTTTCAGTGATATCCAAAAGTAGTTTAGTAATTCCTTTCTAATTGTATCAATAATTATATATTTTACGTTCTAAATTTAAAAAAAAGGAGCTGATACCAACAGCTCCTTTTTTACTTAGCAATAATTGTTAATTAATTTCAGATTATAAAAAAGTATTATAAATAATAGTTAATTAATTATTATTTTGCAAAAGAGGAAATTAAAGTATTGTTTGATTTTAAAAATATGAAAATACAAGCAATATTATTAACATTTTGTGAATTAACACTTTGTAAATTTGTTAAGAATAATAAATGAAATATCAAAAAATATTAAATTGTAAATATTTTCAGAATAAATTGACAGTAAATATTGTTAGTTTTATAATAATTATTATTAAGAAAGATAAAAGATTATCATTTGTCTTTATTTATCTTACAAATGTTTGCAGAGTATTTCTATTTATTAATTAAAATGTGTTTTTATTTTAAATAAAACACAAAAGAAAAAAAGGAGGCAAATTTATGTTTTTTAAGACTACAGACCAACACGAAGCTTTTCGTGCAAAAATAAGAGAATTTGCAGAGGCAGAAATTAGACCACAAGCATTTTTGTGGGACAAGGAAAATATTTTTCCAACAGAAGTTGTTAAAAAATTAGGCGAAATGGGTGTAATGGGAACACCATATCCAACAGAATATGGTGGATTAGGAAGCGATGTTATAAGTTATGCTATTGCTGTTGAAGAACTTTCAAGAGTAGATGGTGGAACAGGAGTTATTTTATCAGCTCATGTATCATTAGGAAGTTATCCAATATTTGCTTTTGGTACAGAAGAACAAAAACAAAAATATTTAGTACCATTAGCAAAAGGAGAAAAAATTGGTGCTTTTGGTTTAACAGAACCAAATGCAGGTAGTGATGCTGGTGGAACTGAAACTACAGCTGTATTAGAAGGAGATCATTATATTTTAAATGGTGAAAAGATTTTCATTACTAATGCTGATAAAGCTGATACATACGTTGTATTTGCTGTAACTACACCTGATATTGGCGTTAGAGGTATTAGTGCTTTTATAGTTGAAAAAGGATGGGAAGGATTCACTTTTGGAGATCACTATGATAAATTAGGTATTCGTTCTTCTTCAACTGCTCAATTACTTTTCAATAATGTTAAGGTTCCTAAAGAAAACTTATTAGGAAAAGAAGGCGAAGGATTCAAGATCGCTATGCAAACTTTAGATGGTGGTCGTATAGGTATTGCTGCTCAAGCATTAGGTATTGCTCAAGGTGCATATGAAAGTGCTTTAGAATATGCAAAAGAAAGAATCCAATTTGGACAACCTATAGCTGCACAACAAGGAATTTCATTTAAATTAGCAGATATGGCAACTAAATTAAGATGTGCAAGAATGTTAGTATATAGTGCTGCTGAATTAAAAGAACATCATGAACCATATTCTATGGAAGCTGCAATGGCAAAAATGTATTCTTCAGATATATGTCTAGAAGTTGTTAATGATGCATTACAAATCTTTGGTGGATCTGGATACTTAAAGGGTATGGATGTTGAAAGAGCATACAGAGATGCTAAAATCTGTACAATATATGAAGGAACTAATGAAATTCAAAGAGTAGTTATAGCTGCTAATATTATAGGAAAAATGCCAAAAGGTGATAGAGGTACTAGGAAGAAAGCTGACCCATTGACAGGTGCACGTAAGAAGGTTATATTTAAAGAAGGTACAGCTAAAGAAAATGTGGATAAGCTCGTTGAGGCATTAAAGAGCGATGGATATGACTTTACTGTGGGTATTGATATAAATACTCCAATACCAAAGGCCGATCGTGTAGTAAGCGTTGGTAAAGGAATTGGAGAAAAGAAGAATATGGAATTGGCTAAAGCTTTGGCAATTCAAGCTGGAGCAGCTATTGGATCATCTCGTCCAGTAGCAGAAACAATGAAATATGTACCTTTAAATCGTTATGTTGGTATGTCAGGACAAAAATTCAATGGAAATCTTTATATAGCATGTGGTATATCAGGCGCTGGACAACATCTAAAAGGAATTAAGGATGCTACAACTATTGTTGCAATTAACAATAATCCTAATGCACCAATATTTAAAAATGCAGATTACGGTATCGTTGGAGATTTAATGGAAATAATGCCATTATTAACAGCTGCATTAGATAATGGAGAACCTAAGAAGGAAGCTCCTCCTATGAAGAAAATGAAGAGAAAAGCTCCTAAGAAGGTTGCACCTACATGGAAAACTTATGTATGTAATGGTTGCGGATATGAATATGACCCAGCTGTAGGGGATGAAGAAAATGAAATAGTTCCAGGAACTCTATTTGAAGCCCTACCAGAAGAATGGATTTGCCCAGATTGTGGTGAAGAAAAATCTTATTTCATCGAGGCATAATCTTTAGCAAAAGTTTAAATTTTCATAGTCAAAAGGAGGATTAATTTATGTTTTGTGTTAGAAAGGTAACTGAAGACCTTTATTGGGTAGGCGGTAATGACAGACGTCTAGCTTTATTTGAAAATATTCATCCAATACCAAGAGGAGTTTCATATAACTCATATTTATTATTGGACAAGAAAACAGTATTATTTGATACAGTAGATTGGTCAATATCAAGACAATTTTTAGAAAATATTGAAGCTGTTTTAAAGGGTAGAAAATTAGATTATTTAATAATAAATCATATGGAGCCAGACCATGCAGCTTCTATTGAAGAAATAATAATTCGTTATCCAGATGTAAAAGTAGTTGCTACAGAAAAAGCATTCTTATTAATGAGACAATTTGGATTTGCTATTGATGGAAGAGAAATAGAAGTTAAAGAAGGAGATTCAATGTCATTCGGTAAGCATGAAATCAAATTCTTTACTGCACCAATGGTTCACTGGCCAGAAGTTATGGTTAGCTTTGATACTAAGGACGGAGTTCTTTTCTCAGCTGATGCATTTGGATCTTTTGGAGCATTAGATGGTAAATTATTTAATGATGAAGTAAACTTTGATCGTGATTGGATTGAAGATGCAAGAAGATACTATACAAATATAGTTGGTAAATATGGTCCACACGTGCAAGCATTACTTAAAAAGGCAAGCACTTTAGATATTAAGATTGTTTGTCCATTACATGGTCCAGTTTGGCGTTCAGATTTAGGATATTTTATAGATAAACATGATAAATGGAGTAGATATGAACCAGAAGAAAAAGCTGTAATGATAGTATATGCATCAATGTATGGAAATACAGAATCAGCAGCTAACGCATTAGCAACTAAATTTGTTGAAAAAGGAGTAACTAATGTAGTTATGTATGACGTATCAAATACTCATGTATCTACATTAATAGCTGAAACATTTAGAGTTAGCCATATTGTTTTAGCATCAGTAACATACAATTTAGGTATTTATCCATTAATGCACAATTATTTAATGGATATGAAGGCTCTTAATGTACAAAATAGAACATTTGCTTTAATAGAAAATGGTTCTTGGGCTACTCAATCAGGTAAATTGATGGCACAATGCCTTGAAGGATTAAAGAATATTGAATTAATTGATGATAAGCTTTCATTAGTTTCTTCAATGAAAGAAGATAATGCTGTAGATATGGATGCACTTGTTGATAGTGTTATCGAATCTATGAATAAATAGTACATTACATTTATAGTAATATAGTACTTAAAATAAAAAAATCTGCGATATTTTTATCGCAGATTTTTTATTAGTTTATTTTAATGAATTTACATACTTAACAGCACTTGTTCCAGCAATTCTTCCTGAAGTATAAGCAAATCCACAAGCTAACCCTTCATATGGTGGGTAACCTACTCCTGTATAGTATCCACCAGCAGTTGTTCCTGCAGCGTATAAACCAGGAATTAATTCAAAATCAGTAGTCATAACTTGCATATTATCATCTACTTTAACTCCACCAATTGTTCCAAGGAATACACCACGAACATCGAAAGCATAAAAATCTCCAGACTCTACCTTATATGCTAATGATTCACTAGCTTTACCATAGTCAGTATCTGATCCTTTTTCAACCATTGAATTATATCTTTCAACAGTAGCCTTTAAATCATCTGCATTCATTCCAGTAGCTTCAGCTAATTCTTCTAATGTACTTCCCTTAAATGCAGTACCAGCTTCAACAGATGCATCTGCTAGTTTAACAAAATCATCAAGCTCCATTTTAGCACCAGGGCCTGCTTGAGATACAGTTAAAGATGTTCCTTTTGAGAAGGCTTCTAAAGTAGCTTTATCTACTATAATGTAGTACTTTCCACCAACTGTATATGCTGCATTTGCCCAGAAAGCTGTATCATAAACAACATCCTCATTAGTAAAACGACTACCAGTAGTATCTACCCATAATAATGGTGTATTAAGTATTTGTGTTAAACTTGTATCAGAGAATCCAGCAAGATTTTCTCCAGCAGAATCTTGTTTAACTGTTGATTCAGCAAATTGACAAGCATGTAGTAAAGGAGTAGCATCTAAATCAAATCCACCAATTTCCTCAATTGCAGAAATACCTTCACCAGCATTTGGCATACCAAGTGAATTAAATAAGTTAGAATTTAATGCAGCTGCAGTTTTTTCAGAATCAGCACCAAAACCACCTGTACAAATAATTGTTGCAGAAGCATTAACAGTTAGGATACCACCGTCTTCTTTTTTGGCAGTAATACCTGTTACAACACCATCATCATTTTTTATTATAGATTCAAGAGATGTGTTATAAACAACTTTAGCACCCATGTTTTCAAGATTACTATACATATTTTCGAAAGCTGTCGCTTGATCTACAAACTTGTGATAAGTTTTCCATTTGTAAAGATCATCTTCATGAGCTAATTGAGTAGTTTTTTCAGGAAGATAGAATTCAACTCCATATCCTTGTAACCATTCAACAGTATCAGCTGCATTTTCAACAATTTTTCTTACTATAGTACCATTTGATAAATATTGATTAAATACCATAAGGTCTTGAACTGCTTTATCTACAGAAAGATCAAGTCCTTCATTCTTTTGTAATTCAGTTCCAATTGCAAAAAATCCAGATGCAATCATTGAGTTACCACCTGCTGATGCATTTTTTTCAACTACAAGTACGTCAAGTCCAGCTTCACTTGCTGCTAAAGCGGCAGCAGTACCAGATCCACCTGCACCAACAACAACTACATCAACATTTACTTCTTCGTTTTGTCCATTTTTTGATACCTTGTTATTTTTAAGAGCTTTAATATCAGCGCCTGCTTCAGTTAATGCAGCAGTAACAGCATCTATAACTGCAGTACTTGTATAAGTAGCTCCACTTACAGTATCTACAGCTAAGCTTTGAGTATCAACAATAGTTTTTGCTAATTTTGGAGCAGCTTCTCCTCCTATAGTAGGTGTTTCTGAATCTGCAGTAACATCAATTGATGAGATTTTACCGTCATCAGATATTGTTACATTTACAGTTACATCTCCACCAAATCCACTTTCTGTAGCTGTGTAAGTTCCAGCTTTAGCCACAGAAGCACTTTTAGATTCACAGCCTATTAACAAACTAGTTGATAAGCTGAAAGCTAAAGTGGCAGTTAGTAATTTGCGTAAAAAACTTTTTTTCATTTATTTTCCCCCGTTAATGAATTTTATTGTTATTTTTTTAACCAACATAAAACAGTATAACAGAGATATTTTTTTTAAGAAGATGTTGTAATTCACATAAAAAGTGGCTAATATTTAGGTTTAATTGTATAATAAATATAAATTATATAAAATAGTATTTATATTGAATATACATATTTAATAATAAATTATACGAAAGAGAAATGAATAATTGGATAAGAATTTGCTTTTAAAACAAATAAAAAATAAATCAAATTTTAAATTTGAGGATTGCTATAGCATAAATTTATACGAGAAAAGAAATGGCTTTCTTATGACACAAGAAAAATATATATCTTTGTTGATTATATATGGAGTTGTAAGCGTAAATATAGATTCAAAGATAATAAAGCTAGTAGAAGGAACTATAATTTTATTAAGGAATGGATCAAATATTAAATACTCACTTGATGAAAAAGATTCAAAAATATGTATAATTAATTTTAGAAAAGAATTTTTTGATTCTAATCTAAAGTCTCAAATGGCAGACTGTCCAATACTATATGACTTTATTAGATTAGATACACAAAAGATTGAGTACTTAGTATTTGATATTACTAACTATGATATAGTTAAAAAGTATTTAAATTTTTTATTATATGAAATCACTAGAACAAATGAAAAAAATGAGAAATTAGTTAAGGCAGCATTAGTTTTATTTTTAACTAACTTGCATAACGTTCATCAGGACTCTTTAATAATTAGTGAATCTAGTATGATGGAGAATTATGATGTTGGAAGATGGTTAAAATATATGGTAGATAATTATTCTACTGTGTCTTTAACTAGTATGGCAAAGGATTTTAATTTCAATCCAACTTACTTTTCTCTTAGATTTAAAACATTGGCTAATGATAGTTTTTCTAACAAACTTAGAGAAATAAAACTTGAAAAAGCAAAATGGTTACTAATAACTACTGATTTATCTGTTCAAAATATTTCAGAAATAATTGAATTTAAGGAAAAAAGTTATTTCTTTAGAATTTTTAAAAAGAGATATGGAATGACCCCACTTAAATATAGAAAAGTTAATCGAGATTTAAGAAATTAAAATAAATTAGTAATGCAAGAATAAATTAATTAAAAATCCTCATTATTTATACAGATTTTTATTTATTATATCTTTTGATATAATATTATAAAAATGTAAATTAGGAGGATATCATGCTAACTATTGGATATATAGGAAATGGAAAGAGTACAAATAGATATCATTTACCCTTTGTTATTCAAAGAAAAAATATAAGAGTAAAAACTATTTATCAAAGAAATCCTAAAAATGAAGCTTGGGATAGAATAGATGGAATAAATTATACATCTAATTTAGATGAATTATTACGTGATGAAGATATACAATTAATCGTAGTTTGTACAAGACAAGATAGTCACTATAATTATGCAAAATTAGTTTTAGAAAATAATAAGCATTGTTTAGTGGAAAAGCCTTTTATGGAAACTTTTGATGAGGCAAAGGAAATATTTGATTTAGCAAAATCAAAGAATTTAATTGTTCAAGCTTATCAAAATAGAAGATTTGACAGTGACTTTTTAACAGTTCAAAAGGTTATTGAGGAAGGCAAGCTTGGAGAATTATTAGAATTAGAAATGCATTTTGATTATTTCAGACCAGAGATTCCAGAAGAAAATTCTAAATTTTCACCATATGAATCCTTCTTATATGGGCATGGATGTCATACTTTAGATCAGGTAATAAGTTATTTTGGTAAGCCAGATAGAATTCATTATGATGTAAGACAACTACTTGGAGAAGGAAGAATGAATGATTATTTTGATTTAGACTTATATTATGGAAGTATGAAAGTATCTGTTAAGTCTAGTTATTTTAGAATAAAACCAAGAGCGAGCTTTGTTGTGTATGGAAAAAAAGGATGCTTTGTAAAAGAAACCAAAGATAGACAAGAAGAACATTTAAAAATGTTTTATATGCCTAATAATAGTGATTTTGGAGTTGATACATTAGAACAGTATGGAGTTTTAACTTATATTGATGATGAAAAAGTTATTCATGAAGAAAAAATAAAATCTGTGGATGGAGATTATGGTAGAGTGTATGATGACTTGTATGAAGCTATAATAAACAATAAAGATAAAAAAATTAAAGATGAGGAAACTTTATTACAATTAGAAATTTTAGAAGAAGGTATTAGAAGTTTAAAATAAATATGGAGCTGTCTATAACAGCTCCAATATAAGTAAGAAATATTATAATATTTCTAATATCTCAACAGTATACTTATCTTCTGGAGCAATTACTTCTACTATATCTCCTACAGTTTTCCCCTTTAATGCTAATCCAAGATCTGATTCAATGCTAATGCACATATTTTCTGGATCAGAGTCCATAACAGTTACTAAGGTTACTACGTCGTCAAAATCATCTTCAATAAATTTAACTCTAACTTTACTATTAATACCTAATACGGATTTATCTATTTCATCATCAGCTATAACAGTAGCTGTAGAAATCATATTTAATAGATATTGTATTCTATTATCATTTTCCCTATAATTAGCACAAGCTTCTTTATATTCTGCATTTTCAGATCTATCACCATGAGCAGCAGCTATAGCTTTTTCTTTAGCTATTTCAGCTCTTTTTACAGTCATTCTATACTCTAATTCTTCTCTTAGTTTTTTTATGTTCTCTTCGGTAAGCATATTATTCATAGAAATTAATCACCTCTTAAAAAATCATAACTATATTATATAACATAAATAAATTATATAACATAAATATAATAAAAATTTTTATCTATATTTACTTAAAATTATGTAATATTATCTTTTTTAGTTTAAAATAATATTAAGCTAATTAAGAAATATATCACAAGAGAAGTTATACTATAGGAGGTTACAATGAAAAAATTACTAGTCGTTATTGATTATCAAAAAGACTTTGTAGATGGAGCTTTAGGCTTTGAAGAGGCTGTTACATTAGAAGAAGGCATATATAATAAAGTAAATGAAAATTTAAAAGAAGGAAATAAAGTTTTATTTACTTATGATACTCATGAAATAAATTATTTAGAAACAAGAGAAGGTAAAAATCTACCTGTAGTACATTGTATTAAGGGGACAGAAGGACATAAGTTGTTTGGAAAATTACAGAAGTTTGAGCATAATAAAAATGTAATTAGTTATGAAAAATATGGATTTGGATTAGCTCCTGAAGATATGATTAAAATATCAAAGGAAATAGGAGAAGATTTAGAGGAAATTGAAATAGTAGGAGTAGTTACTAACATTTGTGTAATAAGTAATTTTGTAATGTTTCAATCACAATATAGAAATGCTGACATAGTTGTTGATGCAAGTCTTTGTGCAAGCTTTGATGAAAGCTTACATTCTAAGACCTTAGATATAATCGAAGGGTTACAAGGAAAAGTAATAAATAAATAGATAGAAGCTATATAAGAATAATAGATATACATATTATTAATTCTTATATAGCTTTTCTTATCTTATTTTATAAAAACAATATATATTGATAATCAAAATATTTGCTTATAAAATAATGTATCATAAAATGACATTTAGTATATAGATTATATGAAGATGCAAATTGTGAAAAAGATATTTTAGTAATTGATGGTGCAGGTCATGGCTCAGCTCCAGATGTAGATCCAGAAACATACTATGAAAAAGTATTTACTTTCTTAGATAAATATATTAATTAAATAAGGATATAACAAGAATATTATTTCCATATATTGACTTAAAACATTGGCTATCTTATAATTAGGAAATAAAGATGATAAATTGTTAGTTCCTAGTATATATACTTTTTTAACTATTGCGCCAAGTATTATTTCATACTTAAAGGTATTTGATGATAATGAAGAAGCTATAACTATAAAGTTTATGTTACCAATGATTATAATGGGAATATTAATTACCTTTAAAGCACCTATAGTTTTAGGAATATACTTTATAAAATCAAGCTTATTTAATTTATTTGAAGATATAGGATTTAAAATTTATAGTAAAAATAAAGTGTTTTAATAGAAAGACAAGGATCTGCTTAACAGCTCCTTTTATGGTATATATACTATAAAAAGTAGTTATTAAAGGAAGGAGATTACAGAGTGTCTAAAATGGGGAATTTTATAAAAAAAATAGTGTCATTACTACTTATATCATTAATTATAAGTACACCACAATTAACTTTAGCTAGAGCTGGAGGTGGAGGATCTGGTGGTGGAAGTGGTGGAGGATCTGGTGGTGGAAGTAGCTCACACCATAGTGGAAGTATAGGTGGTTATGGTAGAAGAAGTGATCCTTTTTCTTCAATAATATCTATTGGAATGTTTCTTTGTATTTCATCAGCAGGAGTTATAGTTTATAAAGTAAGAATTAGTAAAAAGAAAATAAAAAGTGTTTCAGTAATAAAAGAATTAAGTAAAAATGATTTTAATTGGGACTATAACGAAATGAAGAAGGATATAGAGGAAGCTTTTTATAAGATTCAAAATGCTTGGACGGAAAGAAATCAAGATCTAGCCAAAGAATATATGAGTGAAAAACTATATATAAGACATAGAACAAAAACGGAATGGATGAAGGTAAGGAAAGAAAAAAATATTCTAAAAAATGTAAAATTATTAAAAGCTACTCCTATTTCTGTTAAAGATAGAAATGGACTAGAAGAGGATGCTGTATGGGTACATATAAGAGCAAAAGCTAAGGATTATATAATTAATGAAGAAAGTGGAGACTTAATAAGTGGAAATAAGTACAAAACACTTCCTTTTGATGAGTACTGGAAATTTATAAGAAATAATAAAAGATGGATATTAGATGAGATAAGACAAATAGATGATGTAGATAATTTAGATTTTTTTGATATAAATATAGAAAATTAAGAGCTGAGAATATAGCTCTTTTTTTATTGAGGTGGATAGTATTTATTGAAATTTATCAGGGAATTGTTTAATAATACCATCCGAAATAATATCTGCAAAATGAATCATATGTTCTTCGCCTTTATCATATGAGTTAATATCTGTTTGCCAGTCTTTATTTAATCTAGCTATAACTTGATCCGTTACAAATTTTAAGTGTTTATGTAGCATATCCTTTAACTCATTATTTGAATAATTAGGATTTGCCTTGCTTAAAAAGTCTGCAATTTCATCTGCATTTTCATACCAAAGTTTATTATTTTTATCTAAAGCTTTAGAATCTTTGTTTTTTGCTGTTTCAAGGACTTTACCAGCTAATTCAATATGTTCTCTTAATAAAGCAGAAAGTTTATTACCAGCATCCTCACCATAATATGGTTTAATTGAATTTCCAATATCATCTTGATTCTTAAGTAATCTTTCTAAAACAATATTTTTATCCTCTAATGATGCAATATCGCTTACAATAAAATTTCTAGTCCAAGAAACATGATCAATCCATAGTTGTCTTTCATCCATTATTAAATTACATTTGGATTTGCTAATGCATTTATCTCCCAAATAGCTATTATCTAAAGCATTTACTTTTAATGGAATTAATATTATTGCTGATAAAAATAATGATAATAGTATGGTTTTTAAAATTTTTTTCATTTTATTCTCCTTAAATTAATACTTCATAATTAGTTTGCTCAAAGGAATAATCATTATACAAAGTATAATAATAGGTTATAACTTCAAATTATTATTATAATTTCATAAATTAAATATAGAGCAATATGGGATATTATTTGTAAAAATAATATGTATATGATAGTATAAATAGGTAAAATTAATATATTTATAATACATAACGGAGGAAAAATTAATGATAACTTTACCAAATTGCCCAAAATGCAACTCAGAATATACTTATGAAGATGGAAGTCTTTTGATTTGTCCAGAATGTGCATATGAATGGACACTAAATGCAGATAATGACTATAATGAAGATGAATTAGTAGTTAAAGATTCAAATGGAAATATATTAAATGATGGTGATTCAGTTACTATAATTAAAGATCTTAAGGTAAAAGGTAGTTCAGCACCATTAAAACAAGGAACGAAAGTTAAAAATATAAGATTAGTAGAAGGTGATCATAATATAGATTGTAAAATTGATGGATTTGGAGCTATGAAATTAAAATCTGAATTCGTTAAAAAAATATAGAATTAAGGTGGTAACGCGGATATATCCGTCCCTTGTTTTCAAGGGACGGTTTTTTATTTTCTTAAATAGTAAGGTGAAATTATTTCTGTTTTTTAATAAAAATAAATTGAGGAATTAACAAATATCAAATAAAAATATTAAAAAGCATTAAGCAATATTTAAATAATGAAAATTATTATAATATTGCTTTTTTAGTATTATTGTATTTTATACTAAATTTATGCTAAATCATTTATAGCATAATAATACATTTAATTGAGTACAAATATCAATGAAAAAATATTATAGTTTTTATATAATTAACATATACAGAGAAACACTTCTGTATGGGAGGTTATAATTATGGATACTAAAAATATAAAGATTAGAAAAGGAAAAAATAGTGATGTAGATGAAATTGCCAGATTAATCTATTATACTGAAGTTAATACTGGTGATGTTTGAGGGGGAGAAACTAAAGAAGAAACTTTAGAAAATCTTAAAATCTTAATTAGAACTAAGGAATCAAGATATAGTACAGACTATATAACTGTTGCCGAATTAGATAATAAAGTAGTTGGTGCAATTATATTAATTCCCTATGATAAATTGGATAAACTAAGTATTGAAACAGATATAAAATTGATTAATAGGATAGAAGGATTTTCTGAAAAGATATTATATATAGTAAATTCAATTAAGTATATGATATTTAGAGAATGTAGAAGAGGAAATCTTTATATTTCAAATATTGCAACAGATGAAAGGACAAGAGGCCTTGGAGTAGGAAAATTGCTTATGATGTATGCAGAACAAGTTGCTAAGAATGCAGAATTTGAAGGTATATCATTACTTGCTAAAAATGAAAAGGTTACTAAATTTTATGAAAAATTAAATTATAATAAGAGCTTTGATAGAGTACTTTTAGGTGAGAGAGTAATAAAAATGGCTAAAGTACTTTAATATAAATATAGTTGAATATAGAGGTTATGGATAGATATGTTACCCATAACCTTATTTTTATGATAATATTAACAATATACTGAAAATAAGAATCAATTATTAAGATTTATATTGGAGGTCATTTAAATAAGGCTGTTATAAGTGCGACTTCAGAAATAATAATTGATAAAATAAATGGTGAAGTAGGGAGACAATTTAGCGAAGAGATAGGACTTAATTTAATTAAATTTTAAATAGTAGATTAAAAGATAAGAATTATCACGGACTTTTACTAGTTAGTGATAATTTTTATTATATAAAATTAATTTTGAATATTTAGAAAAATTATTCAAAAATATATTGACAGATATATAATATAAAGGTATCATATGTATAATAAATTGATAATTGTTATCAATTAAATTGCGAGGATGAATTAATTCAAATTACTTTCTCATTATTAATACTAACCCCTATAAAGAATCCTAAAAGATATAGGATTCTTTTTTTAGTATTAATAATTTATTTGTATTATTTTGAAGTATGAATTTTTATTGATGCATTTAATAGTGGTAAATAATGCTTGCTAAAAGCAATTGGGTACTCAGAATCTCTATATATAGATTCTTCAATTAAGTAATATTGTTTTTCGGAAGAAATAGAATATTTTTTAGTTGCAAATTTTCCAGAGGATGAAAATTTAATATCTATAGTGCTATAGGTAGATTTCTTATATATTTCATCTTCTATAAATTTAAGTAATCCATCATTATCATTAAGGTCTATATTAAAGTAAGATATAGTTTCTATAGGAATTATTGTAAAGGTATAAGCAAGAGCATTACTATCTTTAATGTACCATCTATCTATGTTTACTGTAGCAGCAGTCTTTTTTCCTAAAATCTCCATGAAATAATCAGAGGGAGGTTCTATGTGAAAATTCATTTCTACATAATCTATTTTATCTTCTAAAGACTTATAAATAATGTGTCCTAATTTTTCAAGACCAACTTTTTTGCTTTTTTGACTTTTTACTATAAAATTACCTTTTCCACGAATATTTTTAATTAAACCATCATCTTGCAATAAGGATAATGCTTGACGAAGAGTTGTTCTGCTAACTCCAATATATTTAGCTAGCTCAGGTTCAGAAGGGAGTCTATAATCATCTGGTAAGTCTTCTTCCTTTATCATTTTATATAATTTATTGTACACTTCAACGTATCTTAATTTTTTTGATTTTTTAATAATATCATTATTAATCATAATGAAACCTCTCTATAGATAAATAAACAAGTTACATACAAGTTTATTATATATTATAATATAATTATAGAGTTAATTATCAAATTTTTCTACTAAAATATCAATAAAATGCAGTATTGAAAACGTTGATTTAGATAAGGATGTTGTAGTATTATAAATATATAATAGACAAGTTAAAGACAAGTTGAACAATATATTATCTAATAAAATAAATATAAATTTAATATAAGAAAATAATATATTGTATAGGGTATTAAAAATATAAAGGAGTAATATTATGAAAAAATATAAAAGAATTTTTACTATAGTAATAGATTCATTAGGTGTTGGAGAAATGGAGGATTCAAAAGAGTATGGAGATATAAATGTCGATACTCTTGGACATATAGCAGAATCAGTGAAATCTTTCAATATACCTAATCTTGAAAAGTTAGGAATTGCTAACTTACGTCCAGTAAAGCATCTAAAGGCACAAGAAAATCCATTAGGATATCAAATGAAAATGAAGGAAGCTAGTACTGGTAAGGATACTATGACAGGTCACTGGGAAATAGCAGGATTACACATTACTAAGCCATTCCAAACTTTTACGGATACAGGATTCCCACAAGAGTTATTAGATGAATTAACTAAGAAAACAGGACACAATATAGTTGGAAATAAAAGTGCTAGTGGAACAGAAATATTAGATGAGTTTGGTGAACATCAAATGAAGACTGGAGATATGATAGTATATACTTCAGCTGATTCAGTATTACAAATATGTGGGCATGAAGAAACCTTTGGATTAGAAGAATTATATAGATGCTGTGAAATAGCAAGAGAACTAACTTTAAAAGATGAGTGGAAGGTTGGTAGAATAATAGCAAGACCATATGTTGGAAATAAAAAAGGTGAATTTAAGAGAACAAGTAATAGACATGACTATGCATTAAAACCATATGGAAGAACAGTTTTAAATGAATTAAAAGACAATAATTATGATGTTATATCTGTAGGAAAAATAAATGATATATTTGATGGTGAAGGTATAACAGAATCTCATAAGTCAAAAAGCTCAGTGCATGGAATGGAGCAAACATTAGAAATAATGGATAAAGACTTTGAAGGATTATGCTTCGTAAACTTAGTTGATTTTGATTCACTATGGGGCCACAGAAGAAACCCACAAGGATATGCAGAAGAACTAGAAAAATTTGATGTTAATTTAGGTAAAGTTTTAGAAAAACTTAAAGAAGATGATTTATTAATTATAACAGCAGATCATGGAAATGATCCAACATATACAGGATCAGATCATACAAGAGAATATGTACCATTTTTAGCTTATTCACCTTCAATGAAAGGTAATGGAGTGTTAGATGCTACTAGTAGTTTTGCAGCAATAGGAGCAACAATAGCAGATAATTTTGAAGTTAAGATGTCAGAAGGGACTATTGGAGAATCTGTTTTAGATAAATTAAATTAGTATATAATTTTATTTTTTTAGGAGCTGTGAAAACAGCTCCTTTTTGATACTCTTTAAATGAAAAGGTGGAAGATAAATATCTAGTTCCACAAAGCATCTTGTGGCATTGTTTCAAGGATATTATTTAAAACATCTATTATTTTTTCCTTTTTTAAATTTGAAGAAGATAAAAGTTGTTTATACCTCTTACTACCTTTTTCACCTTGGAATAAGCTATGAAGAGGAGATACTAAAGAGTGAACACTATTTCCTTTTTCAAGTTCTTCAATTATGTAAGGAATATAAGCTTTAATAGCCTCACCTCTAGAAATAGGTTTTTTATCTTCAAAGCCTTCATATAATTTATAAAAATTAGCTAATAGATAACAGTCTTCGTATGCTGATCTTCCAATCATAACACCATCTACTTTTGTTAAAGCATCTTTAATTGAATCAATGGTTTTAAATCCACCATTAATTTCTATATTTAAATAATTAAATTCTTTTTTTATTTTATAAACCATATCATAATCAAGAGGTGGTATTTCTCTATTATCTTTTGGACTTAAACCTTTTAAAATAGCTGAACGTGCATGAATAGTATATCTGTCAGGCTTAGCCTTAGATATAGTATTTAAAAATTCTAATAAATCATCATATCCACTCATGATAATTTTATTTTTTGTATCTTCTAAAACTCCAGTTCCATCTATACCAATTCTATGCTTTATAGTTATTGGTTTATTAGTAGCTTCTTTCATAGCACAAAGAATTTCATAAACTAAATCCTTTGAAGACATTAATGCAGCTCCCATTAAGTTCCCTGAAACTCTGTCTGAAGGACAACCACAATTTAAGTTTATTTCAGTATAATTATACTCTTCAGCGTATTTAACAGCCTTATAAGCATCTTCTGGATTAGAAGCTGCAATTTGAAGAGCTACGGGTCCTTCTTCTCTAAAATAGAGTATCTTATCTCTATTTCCATGTATTATTGACTGAGCAGTTACCATTTCTGTATATAAAAGTGCTTCTTTAGTTAGAAGTCTTGAGAAATATCTAAAGTGGCGGTGAGTTTTATCCACCATAGGCGCAATACTGACCTTTGGGGTTTTAACTTGTGAAGTGTATTTTTCCATCTTTTGTTTCCTTTCTATTTATTAATGAAAGAATAAAAAAATTAAAAATGAAAGTACATTTTTTCATTTCTTAATTATTTCATTTTAATATTATAAGGGTATTATATCATTTTTTAGAGATTATAATTAATATTATAAATTATTAAAAATAGGAGTTAAAGAATAAACAATTCATATTTTTATTTGCGATAAAGATATATAATAATATTAAAATAAATGAGAAATATGATTCTAAAGATTATATGGGGGTAGATGTTATGGAAATACTAAGTCATGGGTGTACTTTAGACTGCTTTGACTGTTGTAAATTTAATATACATATAGAAAATAATAAAATATTAAAGATTACAGGAGATAAAAATCATCCATTTACGAAGGGATTTGTTTGTAAAAAAGGTCTTGCTCATTTAGACAGATTACATCATAAAGATAGAATTTATAAACCTATGTTAAAAGTAGATGGTAAGTGGAAGGAAATTTCTTTTGAAGAGGCTGTATCATTAGTTGCTGAAAAGTTAAGCTTTTATAAAGAAAAATATTCATCAAAATCAATATTATATTATGAGCAATATGGTAATGGAGCTTTACTAAAAAGTATGGGAGACTTATTTTTTAATTTCTTTGGAGGAGTTAGTAAATCTAAAGGGGGGCCTTGCTGGAGTGCTGGAATAAAAGCACAGACTATAAACTTTGGAGATGTAAGAAGTCATTCTTTAGAAGATATGTTTAATAGTAAGTCAATATTTGTTTGGGGTAAGAATCCAGCTTTTACATCTATACATACTATACAATGTATAAAAAAAGCAAAAGCAAAGGGAAGTAAGATAGTTGTAATAGATCCTATTTACACAAAGACAGCTGAAATGGCAGATAAATATATCAGAGTTAAACCTAATGGTGATGGAGCTTTAGCTCTTGCCATAGGAAAAATAATAATAGAAAAAGAATTATATGATAATGATTATATTAGAAAATATGTTAATGGCTTTGAAGAATATAAAGATTATGTAGAATCATTAGTGTTAGAGGATCTCATAGAAGTTTCTGGAGTATGTAGAAATGAGATAGAAGAGTTAGTAGAGTTATATACAAGTAAATATTCAACAATATTAATTGGCTATGGGATGCAAAAATATAAGAATGGTGGTAATACTATAAGTTTAGTAGATATTCTAGGAGCAATAACAGGACAAATTGGTTTTAGTGGTGGTGGAGTAAATTATGCAAATAAAGTTTATCCACATGTAATAAATTCTGATCCATTTAATAGTGAAGATGACTGTGAAAATAGATTTTTCTATGTAAGTGAAATGGCTGATTTTATTAAGGGGTCTCTAGAATGCACTGACTATTATGATAATGAAAATATTTATATAAAAGAAAATAATTCAAAAGTTGAATTAAAGAAATTTAATGTTCCAATAAAGATGGCTATTGTAACAAAAGCTAATCTTTTAAATCAGCTTGCAGATTTAAATAAATTAAAAGATGCTTTTTCAAAAATTGAGTTTAAAGTATGCTTTGATATGTTTATGACTGATACTGCAATAGAATGTGATTTATTTATTCCAACAACTAGCACATTAGAAAGTGAAGATTTAATTTATAGTTCTATGACAAATCCGTATATTATATATAATGAAAAAGCAATGGAACCTAAAGAAAAATTAATGGATGAATATGAATTTTTTAAAGAACTTGCAAGAATTCTTAATATAGAAAAATATCCATATGTAGATAAGAGAGAATACTTAACTAAAGTAATAGAACCTTTAAAGAAGTATAATGATAAAGTAAATATAGATTATTTAAAAAATAATTATTTTTCAATTCATAAACCAATAGCATGGGAAGATAAGAACTTTGAGACAAAGTCAGGGAAATTTGAAATATTTTTTAATAATAGATTGTATAAAGAGAATATTAAAGATAATAAATTCATATTATTAACAAATCATACAAGAGATAGCTTATCTAGTCAGCATATGATGGATGAAGAAGGAATATCTATTGCATATATAAATGAAAATATGGCAAAAGAATTAAATCTAAATAATGATGAAATAGTAATATTAAAAAGTAATAATGGAGAAATAAATGTAAAACTAAATATTGATAACATAGTTTCTGATTATATTGTTCTTATGTATGTAGGATGGTGGACAAAACATGGAAATCCTAATTACCTAACAGATTCTGGTATATCAGATATTGGTGGACAAGTAACCTATAATGAGACAAAAGTAGAAATAATAAAGAAGTTAACAGTAGAATTATAATAGAATCCAATAATAAGAATAAAAATTAATATTCTATAAATTTTGTTTTATCAATTTGCTCTATGGTGGATTAAGGATAATGAAAATGCTACTCCAATAATATATTGAAGTAGCATTTTCATTATTTTCTAGGAATTTATAAAAATATTACCCTGTGAATAATTTTTTATAAATTCCTTTCCTTTAGTATATGAGGAGATAGATATTATATTCTGGCGACTTGGAGCCTGCGACGGAGCAAAGAATATAATATCTATCTTCTTTTTATTCACCAAGATAAGCACTTTTGATACTATCATCATTTAATAAATCACTTGCTTTTCCAGATAAAACTATTTTTCCTGTTTCTAACACATAAGCTCTATTGGCAATGGATAAGGCCATGTTAGCATTTTGTTCAACAAGTAGAATGGTTGTACCAGATTTATTTATTTCAACAATAGTATCAAATATATCTTTTACAACTAAAGGTGCTAGACCCATGGAAGGTTCATCCAAAATTAACATTTCTGGTCTGTTCATTAAAGCACGACCTATGGCTAACATTTGTTGTTCACCGCCAGAAAGAGTACCTGCAATTTGTTTTCTTCTTTCTTTTAATCTTGGAAATTTAGAAAATACCATTTCCATATCGGATTTTACTTCACTTTTATTTTTCCTTAAATAAGCACCTAACTCTAAGTTCTCCTTTACTGTAAGATTTGCGAAAATCTTTCTACCTTCTGGAACATGAGATAATCCAAGAGAAACTATTTTGTGAGAAGGAACTTTTTTTAAGTTTTCATCTTTATAGGAAATAGTTCCAGATTTAATAGGTTCAAGACCTGATATAGCTCTTAGTGTGGAAGTTTTACCAGCACCATTTGCTCCTATTAAGGTAACTATTTCACCTTTTTTTACTTCTAAAGATAAATCTTTTAGGGCATGTATGCCACCATAATATAAATTTATATTGTCTACTTTTAGCATATTCTAAGCCCCCTCTCCAAGATAAGCTTCAATTACCTTAGGATTATTTTTAATTTCATCAGGTGTACCTTCTGCAATTTTCTTACCATAGTCAAGAACTACTATTTTTTCGCAAATACCCATAACTAACTTCATATCATGTTCAATTAAAAGAACAGATATATGAAACTTATCTTTTATCCAATTTATTAAATCCATAAGTTCAATTGTTTCTTGAGGATTCATACCAGCAGCTGGTTCATCTAATAAAAGTAAGGATGGGTTTGTTGCAAGTGCTCTTACTATTTCAAGTTTTCTCTGTTCTCCGTAGGAAAGATTTTTAGCAGTTTCGGTAGCTTTTGTATCTAATGAGAAAATTTTAAGAAGTTTTAAGCTTTCTTCTTCAATTCTTTTCTCTTCTTTTTTAAATTTAGGTGTTCTTAAAATAGAATCAAATAAAGAATAGTTTATTCTATAATTAAAGCTTACTTTTACATTATCTAAAACTGTAAGATTAGAAAATAATCTTATATTTTGAAATGTTCTTGCTATCTTTTTCTTAGTTATATTGTAAGGTTTAAGACCATTAAGATTTTCTCCAAGATAACATATAGTTCCGTTAGTTGGAGTATATACACCAGTTAGCATGTTAAATACAGTAGTTTTACCAGCACCATTAGGACCAATTAAACCAACAATTTGCTTTTCATCAATAGTTAAATTAAATTCTGATACAGCTTTTAATCCACCAAACTCAATTGATAAGTTTGAAACATCTAACATAGTTTAAACCTCCTTTCCTTTATTAGACTTTTCTACTATTTTAGAAGATTTTTTGAATATTTTTAAGGATAGTTCCTTATCACCTAAAAGTCCTTGAGGTCTAAATATCATAAGTACAATAAGAGCAAGTGGATATACAATCATTCTATATTCAGCAAAGCTTCTAAGTAATTCAGGTAAGAATGTTAATACTATAGTAGCTATAATTGAACCTGATAGTGAACCCATACCTCCAAATACAACATAAGTTAAATAATCTATAGACTTAACAAAGTTAAAATTAGAAGGTTGGATATATCCCATATAGTGAGCATATAAAGCTCCAGCTAAACCTGCAAAAAATGCACCTATAATAAAGGCCATCATTTTATATTTAAAAGTGTTAACCCCCATAGCTTCAGCAGCAATTTCATTTTCACGTACAGTTATCATTGCTCTTCCTTGAGAAGAATGAAGGATGTTATATATTATTAAAACAGTTAAAGCAGCAAATATAAAAGCAATAGTAAAGTCGGTCTTTTTTGGGATGCTTTTAAGTCCTGTAGCACCACCAACAGCTTCAATATTCATTATAATAACCCTAATTATTTCACAAAAAGCCAAAGTAGTAATAGCAAAATAGTCTCCTTTTAATCGTAAGGTTGGATAACCTATTAAAGCCGCAAAAATAGATGCAATAATAGCTCCAATTAATAATGCTATAAAAAATGGAAAATTTGCTTCTTTAGTTAGCATAGCTGATACGTAAGCACCTATTGCCATAAATCCAGCATGTCCTAAACATAATTGACCAGTGAATCCAACTATTAGATTTAGTGAAACAGCTAGAATAATATTAATTAATGTTAAAATAATTATTCCGGTATAATAAGGTTTAATAGTTTGGGAAGTTGTAAGACCAAATAAAATACCATAAGTTAAAATAACAGATCCTAATACTAATAATGTCTTTTTATTAAAAAAATCTTTCATTACAATCACCTACACTTTCTCATTAGTCTTTTTACCTAATAGACCAGTAGGTTTAATTAGAAGTATTACTATTAATATTCCAAATACAATAGCATCTGAAAAAGTAGTTGAAATATATGCTTTAGATAAAGTTTCTAATAATCCTATTGATAAGCCACCAATTAATGCACCAGGTATGCTTCCAATTCCTCCAAGTACTGCTGCAACAAAGGCTTTTAATCCAGGCATAACACCTATGTAAGGAGTTATGCTAGGATAGGAAATTGCAACTAGAACACCAGCAATACCAGCTAATGCTGATCCAATAGCAAAAGTAAGAGAGATAGTGTTGTTTACGTTAATTCCCATTAATGAAGCAGCTTCTATGTCATAAGAAGCTGCTCTCATTGCTTTTCCAACCTTAGTTTTATAAACAATAAATTGAAGGAGAAGTACAAGCAGTGCAGAAACTGCAAACATTAATATGGTTTTCCAATCTAAATGTAGCCCTAAAAAATTAATAGGTTCAAGATTTATAAGTTCAGGAAAATGTTTTGGAGCAGTTCCAACAAATTTACTCATAATATTTTGTAAAAATAATGATACACCAATTGCAGTAATTAATAATGCTATCCTTGGAGATTTTCTTAAAGGCTTATATGCAATCTTTTCTATTAAAATCCCAAGTAGTGCAGAAGCAACCATTGCTACTAATAATGTAGGTAGTAATGGTAATTTTAGTACACTTGATGCATAATATCCTGCAAAAGCACCAATCATGTAAATTTCACCATGAGCAAAGTTTATAAGTTGTATTATTCCATAAACCATTGTATAACCTAAAGCTAGGAGGGCATATACGCTACCTAAAGCTAAGCCATTTATTAATTGTTGTATAAATTCCATAGTTACTCCTCCTTATAAAAAATACATTAAGGATTTAATTTATCAGCTAAAACCTTATTTGAACCATCTAACTTAATAACTGCTGCACCTTTTATTGCAGATCTTTCTTCATTAAAGCTAATTTTTCCAGTAACACATTCTAAATTTGTTTTAGCTAATGCATCTTTAATTGCTACACCATCAGTGCTATTAGCATTTTTGATTGCTTCAACTAAAATTTTAGTTGAATCGTAAGCTAAAGCTGCAAAAGAATCTGGTTCTTTGTTATATTCTTTTTTGTAGGACTCAACGAAATTTTTAACTATTTCAGAATCATCTCCTGAATAGTAGTGATTAATATATAGAGCACCATCTACTGCATCTCCGCCGATAGAAGCTAACTCTTCAGATTCCCAACCATCTCCACCTAAAAGTTGAGAAGTAATAGAAATATCTCTAGCTTGTTTAGCTATAAGACCAACAACATTATAGTAATCTGGTAATACAATAACATCAGGATTAGAGCCTTTAATCTTAGTTAATTGTGCTTTAAAATCTGTATCTCCATCATTGTAGGATAAGTATTCAACAACTTTTCCACCATTTTTTTCTAATGTTTCTTTATAAGCTTTTGCTATACCTATAGAGTAATCAGAGCCAGCGTTATATAAAACAGCAGCTGTTTTTTTATTTAAATTATCTGTAGTATATTTAGCTAATATTTCACCTTGGAATGAGTCTATGAAACATCCTCTAAACATATATTCTCCACCTTCATTAGTAATTGAAGGTTCAGTACCTGTAGGTGTAATCATAGGAATTTGTCTTTCTGTTGAATTTTTAGCTATAGCTAGAGTAGCACCAGAAGTAACTCCACCTAAGATAGCAGCTACACCATCTTTATCTACTAACTTATTAAATGCTTGCATTGCTCCATCAGGAGTAGCACCATCATCTTCAAAGATAAATTCTATTTGTTTACCGTTTATTCCACCAGCATCATTAATCTCTTTTATTAATAAGGATGCACCTTCTTTAGCAGAATTACCATAAGTAGATGCACTACCAGTTAATGGTCCAATACCTCCTATTTTAATTACTTCATTTTTTGAGCTAGAACTTCCACATCCAATTAATAATGATGTAGACATTATTGATGCAATAAGTCCTGCAATTATTTTCTTTTTCATAAAAAATCCCCCTTTTAATACATGCTAACAAAATGTTAAATCAACAAATAATTTATTAATAAATTAATGCCAAATAAACAATTATAATATTGATATAGTAACATAATTAGATAAATATTACAACATAGATATTTAATGTTTTATAGAAAAATATATAAAAATGGAATGAATGGAGTATGTATACAGTAATATTATGTAAAAAACTGATAAAAGACTTTAAATTATTAAATTGAAAATTTTACTTCATTTATAATAGTAAGGTTATTAAACATAGTACAGGTTCACCAATATATTATGTTTATGCAATGATAACTATTGAAGAAGTATATATATTCATTTTAGGATTAAAGAGGTATAAACAAAAGAAATGGCTTAAGAATATAGTAGGAGTGTAAAAATAGTTAGGATAATTTTAGGTTGAAATAAGAATAAAATTTGTGTATAATACAAGAAGATTTAAAGAACTCGTATATCATCGGTAATATGGGCCGAAAGTTTCTACCTGCTAACCGTAAATTGGCAGACTACGAGGTATTGTACTTAAGATAAAAGGTAAGAAGATATAATTTGTGATTTTACTTCTATTTTTTAAGACAAGCACCTCGATATCGAGGTGCTTTTAATTTTTTTTTAACGTTGGAGGATAAAATCATGGAAAACTTACTAAAAAATGACGGGATTAAATTAAACTATAAAGTTAATGACAATCCATCAATGGGAGAAAAAATATTATTTGGAATTCAGCATATATTTGCTGCTTTTGGGGGAATAATAGTTGTTCCATTAGTTATATCTAGCTCTTTAGGATTTGATGCTAAAACCTCAACAGCATTAATAAGTGCATCAATACTTGCTGCAGGAATAGCAACTATAATACAGGCTAGAGGTATGGGACCAGCAGGAGCTAAGGTAGCTTGTATAATGGGAACAGATTTTACATTTGTATCACCTTCCCTTGCGGTTGGATCAACTCTTGGGTTATCGGGAATAATAGGAGCTACAATTTTAGGTGGAATATTTGAAGTTGTTCTTAGCTATTTTATAAGACCTTTAATGAAGCTATTTCCACCTATAGTTACAGGAACGGTTGTATGTTTAATAGGATTAACTTTATTACCAGTTTCAATAGATTGGGCAGCAGGAGGATCTGGAGCTGCAGATTATGGTAGTATTAAAAATATATCAATTTCAATGGTTGTACTTATTGGTACATTATTATTGAATCGTTATGGTAAAGGTATGCTTAGTAGTGCATCTATACTAATTGGTATGGTAATAGGATATATAGCATGTATACCACTTGGATTAGTAGATTTTACAGCAGTTAAAGAAGCAAGCTGGATATCAATGCCTAAGATATTTGAATACGGTGTTACTTTTGATTTGAAAGCACTTATTGCATTTATACCAGCATATTTTGTTACTGCAATAGAAACAGTAGGTTGTTTAAAAGCAGTTGGAGAAGTTTCAGATGTTGAAATGACAGAAAAGCGTATAGGAGCTGGAGTATTATCTGATGGTATTGGAAGTATGATAGGGGGAGTTGTAGGTACACTTCCAAATACAACTTTCAGTCAAAATGTTGGATTAATACCATTAACTAAAGTAGCTAGCCGTTATGTAGCAGTTATGGCAGGAGTCATATTAGTTATTTTAGGATTTTTACCGAAGCTTGCAGCAATAGTAAATAGTATCCCTCAACCAGTATTAGGCGGAGTTGGTATAGTTATGTTTGGTACAGTTGCAGCTGCTGGAATAAAAACTTTAAGTAAAGTAAAAATAAATGAAAGAAATCTTTTAATAATAGCTACTTCTATTGGATTAGGCCTTGGAGTAACTTTTAGACCAGAGTTTATATCTCAATTACCAGAAGCTTTAAAGATGATTTTTGCTTCAGGTATATCAACTGGAACTATAACTGCATTAATTTTAAATATAATTTTAAAAGAAGAAAAAGAATAATGTAAAATAATTATAAAATAGCAACTTATAGATATATGAGTTGCTATTTTATATTCTAAAGTAGTATATATAAATTCTAATTATTTCTGTAAAGGCTTTATTTATATAAATTAAATCTTAATGAAAAGAAAAATCTATAAAAGTAATTGATTTATAAATAAAGAGTTATTCTAAAATTTAATAATAGTATATTGGAGAAATATGGTATAATAAAGATTACTAACTTTCCTAAATTTTTTTGAATGATTGGAATATCTGAAGAGAAATGGATTAAAGCATATTTGTATTTTTATGATGAATATATAGATGAAGAAAATAAAAAAGAGCCTATAGCTAATTTCATTAAGAAATATTATAAATATACTGTTTTAGGAGGAGAAGATGAGAAATATAAAAACTGCTTTAAAGATTTCTGGTTCACTGATTTTATTATCTTTTATATTATCTATATCAATTATTTATTACTTAAAATTAGATAATCCTGTATTTTTAAAGAATTATATAGATGTAAATTATTATGAATATGAGAATATGTACACTTTGTCAGGATTTGATATTGAGCTTAAATATATTGCAAATATTGAAGATAAAAGAAAGGTTGTATCAGTAATATTTGAAGAAGCTCCTGAATTAAACTTTTACGCTAGTGAAAATGGTAAAAAGGGAGCAATACAATTATATGAGAATACTAATGATAATATTGAAAGCTATGGAAGATATGGTATTCATACAGTTTTTTTAAATTTTAACTTGCCAAAGGAAGGATACAAACTAGATGAAACAATAAAACTAAGCAAAGCAAAAGTAAAATTTGATGATGAACTAGTTTTGGATGTGGATTTAGGTAAAATAATTCTAAGTAAAATTAATAAAGAGGCTTCACCGTTAGAAAGGCCATCCTTAACTGGTTCAAGTGATGGGTATAGTCAATTATTTTTCTGGGTTAAGGATTATATACAAGTCTCAAAGATATATTCTCAATTATTTGAAGATACTAGAGACTTATTTGATTTTAATATCAATAAAGTTGGTGATATAGAAGAGAGAGATTTAATATACAATAAGGGTGATAATTTATTTTTTACTTCTCAGTTTAATAATATTGATGACCCAATAAAAAAACTTTATACCTATGATATTAAGCCTATTATGTACTTTAAAGATAGAATGGGAAAAGAATATGAAGAAAGAATATATAATATAACTTATAATCCTTATTTTACTTTTTATAATATATACAGATATTTAGTAGAGATGGAGGAAATATAATATGATTAAGGGTTATAAAAAAGTTTTTTGGGGAACTATTTTAAAAGTCTTTCATTTTAATATTGGGCAAATGGAAATTTTGCCAGAATTTATAGGGATTTTAATTGTTTCTTCAGGCATAAGAGAATTATTAGATAGCTATGATAATTTAAATCTTAGAATAGCATTAAAAATAAATAATATAAAAGCTTTTATTTCTTTTATTACAGTAATTTTGTCATTTGTAGGAATAGAAAATTATTTTGGTAATATAATAATAAGTATAATTTGGTTTAATATAAATTGTGTTTTAGAAATTATGTTTATAGTAAAGCTTTTAAAAGGAACATCAGAAGTTTTAAAAGAAAACTTTAATGCTTATTTGGGAAATAAATATAATAATAATGCAATCATTTATAGTTATCTTTATTCTATAGTAGTAATTATATGTAATATTAACTTTGTATTTATGTCTAGACTAATATCATTTTTAATTGCAACTTATGCAATAATAATAATTTTATGGGTAGCATTCTCCTTTAGAAAACTATATAAAGGTGATTTTCAAATAACTTAAATAAATAAAATTATTTTTACAAATAATACTTCTATATAAATAAGGAGGTGTTATTATGAGCAAGGATATATTAGACAAGTTAGAAATTAAAAATTATGAAAATTTATTAGAGAATGAATTTAAGAATAATACAGTTTTAGAAATGAATAAAGATCTAGATAAGTTGAAGATAAATGATGATTTTTCTAATGAAGATGCTTTGAATAATGAATATATATCAAAAGTTACTAATTCTTATATAGAGCTAAGGGATGTTATAAAAGATGATGATAGACATAAAATAAATAAGGATGATAAAAACAAAACAGATTTAAACTCATTAATATTAAATAAAATATAGTATATGAGAGCTCTTGAAAAGTATCAAGAGCTTTTTTATTATAACAAAATAGTGATAATATTTATCTCTAGTGCTTTAAGATTAATTTAAGGTAAAAATGATATTATTTACTCAATAAGAATCTAGGAGGATTTATTATGAGTAAAAAAATTATAGCAATTTTATCTATAATCACTATATTAATGGGGGTTACAGGCTGTACAAATAAAACTACTACATCAAATGATAATGTAGTATCAAGTGAAAATACAGAAAAAGTAGATACTAATATTACTTTAGGAGATACAATTTCAGTTGAAGGCAATGGAGTTGTAATTGAAAATAATAAAATTACAATAAGTTCTGCAGGAACCTATGGAATATCAGGAACTCTAAAGGATGGGCAAATAATAATTGATGCAGGTAATGAGGATAATGTTAAATTAGTTCTAAATGGAGCTAATATATCTTGTTCAAATAGTGCACCTATATATGTAAAGAATGCTAAAAATGCATATTTAGTTTTGGTAGATGGTAGTGAAAATGTTATTACAGATGGAGAAAACTACGTTTTTGAAGATGAAACTAGTGATGAACCTAATGCAACTATTTTTAGTAAAGATGATTTATTTATTAGTGGTACTGGGAAGTTAAAAGTAAATTCAAATTACAATAATGCAATAACTAGTAAAGATGATTTAGAAATAGCTGAGGCTAACATAGATATAACTTCTGTTGCAGATGGACTAAGAGGAAAAGATTCTATTACTATTTCTAGTGGAAATATTAATATAAATGCAACAGGAGACGGTATGAAATCTAATAACTCTGAAGATGCTGAAAAAGGTTATATATTAATTAAAGATGGAACTATAAACATAACTTCCGGAGAGGATGGAATACAAGCTGAAACTAATGCAACTATAACTGGTGGAGATATAACTATAAATTCTGGTGGAGGTAGTGAAAATAGCAGTAAAGAAAATAATTCCTGGGGAAATTGGGGTAAGCCAATGGGCTTTGGAGAAAATACAAATTCAACAGCAGAAAATGATACTGCAAGTGCTAAAGGAATAAAAGGAAATACCTTGGTAAAAATTGATGGTGGTAATATAAACATAGATTCTTCAGATGATTCAATACATTCTAATAGTAATGTAGAGATAAATGGTGGTACTATAAATATAACTTCTGGTGATGATGGAATCCATGGTGATTCAACTATAGATATAAATGCTGGAGAAATTAATATTACAAAATCTTATGAAGGAATTGAAGCTGAAACTATAAATATTAATGATGGAAATATAAAAGTTGTTGCAAGTGATGATGGGATAAATGCAGCTGGTGGTAATGATGGTTCTTCTGTAAATGGTAGACCAGGACAAAATAACTTTGCATCTTCTGGAAATGGGGAAATAAACTTTAATGGTGGAAGAGTAGTTGTAGATGCAAGTGGAGATGGATTAGATGCAAATGGATCTATATATATGAAAGGTGGTACAGTTATAGTAAATGGTCCAGAGAATAGTGGAAATGGAGCTTTAGACTATGATGGAAAGTTTGAAATTTCAGGTGGATTATTAATTGCAGCTGGATCTTCAGGAATGGCTCAATCACCAAGCGAAACATCAACACAAAATTCAATTAATGTATTTACTTCTATTTCAGCAAATACATTGCTTCATATTGAAGATGAAAATGGAAATGAATTAATAACTTTTGCTCCAAGTAAAACAGTAGGATCAATTGTTATATCTTCACCAAATATAAAGACTGGAACAACTTATAAGCTTTATACAGGAGGAGAATCAACAGGAAATGCAACTGATGGATTATACTCAGATGGAAGTTATTCAGGAGGAACAGAAGGGGATAGCTTTACAGTATCTAATACAGTTACTAATGTAGGACAAAGTTCTGGTGGATTTGGAGGCCCGGGAGGTGGAAGAATTCCAGGACAAGGCGGAATGTCAGGTCAAAGAGGAGAAATGCCTTCTAGACCTTAAGTAAATAGAATATAATAATATTATAAGGAATATTATAAGTAATTTTTTTGTAATATTCCTTTTTTATATATATGGTAAAATTAATAAAACAATCAGATAAATAGGGGATGAGGATAATGTATAAAAGAGTGATTTATTATGTTATTATAACACTTTTATTATCTGTTATTTTTATTGGATGTGGGAATTTAAGTAGTAAAAATGATAAAAATAAAGAAGATGTTCAAATAGGAATTGAAACAGTTACAGAAATTACTCCAAGTGAAGCAAAAGTAGATGAAGAAACTTGGATAGGAGTAGATGTTGCAACTCTTAACTATGCATCAGAGGATAGAATAGTTTTTCATGGGAATTTTGGGCTTTTTATTTATGATTTAAATAGGGAAAAAATCATTAGAGGAATTGATGTTAAATCTATAGGTTGTGGTTCTACACAGGGAGATAATGTATGCATTGTTTCTGTTAGCAAGGATGGAAATATAATCTCACTTCATCCTTCTAGTAGTGAAGATATGTATATATAATGTTGAAAAAAATACATTAATAAAGACTAAATATGAAAAGTTAGATGATAAACTTGAAACATTACCAATGGATGAATCATATTATACATACGATGAAGAATATACTTACTCTTATATAAAGCTAATTGATGGAGAAACTAGTTATTTAAAAACTCCTCAATCAAATATGGCTATAGACTTGCAATATATAAAAAATGATAAAGTATATGATATATTTAAATAAATCCATATTGAAACAACAAATTTAGAAGGACTATTAATTGGTCCTTCTAAATTTAGTAGTCTCTAAAAATTTTAAATTATACCTAGTTATAAACTTTTTCTTCAAATCCAGAAAAGGTTAGAGAAATATTTAAGTTTCCATTTTTACATCTTAATTCATCTATAAATTTCTTTTGATTAGCATCAAGCTTCATTTGAATTATATAATGGATTTCAAAAAGAGAACCAAAATCTCTAGTTTTAATAGTTTGAATCTTCCATGAGTTTGTGTACTTGTCCAAGATTTCATCAAATATTCCATCATAATTTAAATCTTCAGGAATTGTTATTTTAAGCTTTGAAGTTTTAGTTTTAGGCATAGCGAACTTTATTGCATCTAATACTATTGTTAAAGTACAAAGAACTATAGTAAATATAAAGGCGTATCCAATATACCCCATACCACAAGTTAATCCAACTGCTAAAGTAAAGAATACATAAGTTATATCCTTTGGATCTCCAGGTGCACTTCTAAAACGAATAATTGAAAAGGCTCCAGCTAAGCTAAAGGCTCTTGCTACATTATTACCTACTAAAAGAATGATAATAGATATTATAACTGGTAGCATAATTAAGGTTACTGTAAAACTTGGAGAATATCCCTCTCTTTTGTGAGTTCTCATATATGCAAAGCTAATAATTAAACCAAGCACAATTGACGATGTAATAATAATTAAAGCATTTAATAAAGTAAATGATTCCCCATTAGTTGATGTTATTATAGTTTCTAGCATATGTTTTTCCTCCTTATGTCATAAGTATTATTTAAACAATAACCCATATATTCATTTCCATATTTAGAAAAGTGAGTATTGTATATTTTTAATTCTGAAAGTGTTTTAGTTAACCAAACTGGCATAGCACCTAATATTTTTACTTCCATAAGATAATATCCCTTTGGAAGTAGTTCCTTTCCATAGCCTCCCATTTTAAGAGATAAGTTATCGCGTCTACTTAATATATTTGAATCAAATGTAATTCTAAAATTTTGATCATTTTTTCCAAATAAAGCTTTTCTACTATAACTTATAAATACTTTAGGTGAAACATTATTTTTTTCTAAATAGTACTCTAATTCATCTAAAACTTGATTATTTAAGTAATCAATGGAATCTGGTCTTACTCTAGATTCTAAAAATATTTCAGCTTCTTCTAAAGTTAAGGTTGCTCTTCTTTTACTTACAATTCCATTAATTTTTTTCTTAAGTTCTAAAAAAACTTTACCATTTTCATCTATTGGAGCTTTATAACTTCTTAACCTAAGTTTTTCCTTATAGTAAGGTTTATTAATTGAATGCCTAATTACTTGATTGTCATCAGTATCATAGTAAATACTATAAATGTTATAGTTATTTCCATCTTTACAGTATTTATCAGGATTCATATATTTATATAAAATAGGTAGAAGAGATTTATATTGACTTTCATTTAATATGAACTTCTTTTCAAACCTTTTAAATGCTTTTATTGCCATATAATTACCTCCTGTTAATTTTCTTCTTGAGGTAATTATATAAACTTAAGCTTAAATAAATCTTAAATTTTAAAAATTTTATTTTAAGATTATTGGTATTTACTTTATAAAAATAGTAAAATTATGTTATATATAGTAAGTTGAAGAGGTAATAGTTTATGAAGAAGTTATTAATTTATTTATTATTTTCTATACTTTTATTAACTGCTTGTACATTAAATAAGTCAGCTAATGTAGAAAAAACAGTTGATAGTAGTAAAAAGGAAGTTACTAATGAAGTATCTAATTCTAATTTAGAAGAAAATGATAATTCAAAAGATACAAATGAAATTTCACAGAGCAATACTAGTGATAATAGTAATTCATTAAATGAAAATATAAGTGAAAAGGTTAAGGATTATATTATAAATGGACAAGAAAATAAATCTGAAGCAAAGAAATTAAAATGGAGTAAAAGGTTTTTAAATGAAGTTAATATTGAAGATTTATATAGTAAATATATAAAGGATGGAGGTAATGAAGAAGACATAGAAGGACTTGCGACCTATGTAACCTTAAATGCTCCTATACTTTCTAATTGGGAAGAATTATTTAAAAAAGATTTATATGATACTTACAATGAAGAAGTAGTTAAGTTAGAACATTTAGAAGGAGATTTATATCAGGCTTATGTTATTAAAAATGGATTAGAAGTTCCTTTTGTTGTAGTTTCATCAAGAACTGGTTATTTTCATGGATAGATCTTTATAAGGTGTTAGCACACAATGAAAAATTAATAAGGAAAAATGTAAAGTTAAGGTAGATACTTCTTTTCCTTCCGTATATGAGGATATAGATATTATATTCTGCGACTTGGAGTTTGTAAGGTCGCAAATAATGTAATATCTATATCCTTTTTTATTAAAAAATGACTTAATAGTTTTTTTATATTTTCGTAATTGAAAAGTAATTTAGAAGTAGGATTTTTAGTGTAAAATCAAATTGTTATTACAAAATTTGGATGAGGGTGGAAGCATGAGAAAAATAAGATTAAATAAAAATAAGCTTTTGATTATTATATTAATATTTATTATTGCAATAGTTGGCTTTATAAGTTTTAGGAACATATCTAAGAAAGATAAGTATGAAAATGAAGGAATTAATATGACAGAAGAGGAAAGAGAAATTATTGATAAGGTTATAGCATTAGCAGAATCGAAAATTGGATTGCAATATGTCTGGGGTGGAAAAGGAGAGATAATGACAGAGGAAAGACTTGATGAACTTATTAGTTATTATGGAGATAGTTACTACCCATTAAGTAGAGAAACTTATATAGGAAGCCAAGCTTTTGATTGTTCTGGATTAACATATTGGGCTTATAGAGAAGTAACAGGAATAGAAATAGGATATTCAACTTTTGATCAAGAAGATATTTTACAAGGGTATGAGGTAAGTGAAGAAGATTTGCAACCAGGTGATTTAATATATACTCCTGGACATGTAGTTTTATATAAGGGAAAAGGAAAAATAATTAATGCTTATAACAAATATGTTTACCCAATTGGGGGAGTAAAAGAGGCAAATCTATACTTAAGTGATGATAGTGTAATTTATAGACCTATTGATTACGTTAATTCCTTAAAATAATTTCAAGAATACTTTTAAAATATTGACAATTAGAAAAATAAGTTTTATAATCCGTAGTAACAAATAAGCATAACTAAGAATTATTAATATAATTCGGAGTATAAGATAATAAAAAGCTGTGATAAGAAGAAGTAGTAATTAGAAAGACTTACAGAAAGTTACCGGTTGATGAGAGGTGCAAGAAAAGCTAATTATGAATACATCTTTGAGCTTCACACCAAATGGTATTGTTTTAAATGTAGTGCGAATAAAAAATGGATTATTATTATGGGAGCTGTATTAAATTATAACATTAATTTAATTTTTAAAACTCCAAAGGAGTTTTTCACTTCATTTTACATTCTTCATTTTACATTTTTTATTGCACCATAGTGCCTAGTAGGCTGTGACGTATTCCTTGCACACGTTATAGTGCTAGAGTATTACCTAGATTAATCTAGAGTACTCGAAAAGGTAGGCAATGTGAATTGTCTATGAACTTAAGGTGGTAACACGAAGATATATCTCTCGTCCTTTAGAAATAATGGACGAGAGTTTTTTATTTTTATTAAGTTCAATATTATCAAAAAGCTATATAACATTATTCTTATAGAACTTGCTTATATTAAAAAATATAAGAGGAGTGTAAAAGATATGAAAACAGTAGAGGAACAACTGAAAATTATTAAAAAGGGAGTAGAATTAATAGTTAGTGAAGAAGAGCTTAGATTAAAACTTGAGAAATCAATAAAAGATAATAAGCCATTAACTATTAAGCTAGGTCTTGATCCAAGTGCACCAGATATACATTTAGGGCATGCTGTGGTTTTGAGAAAAATTAAGCAAATGCAGGACTTAGGCCATAAGTCAGTTATAGTAATAGGTGATTTTACAGGGAAAATTGGAGATCCAACAGGAAAAGCAAAGGGAAGAAAAGCTTTAACCGATGAAGAAGTATTAAAGAATGCTGAAACTTATAAAAAGCAAATTTTTAAGGTTTTAGATAAGGATAAAACAGAAGTTAAATTTAATAGTACTTGGCTTTCAAAATTGAATTTTGATGCTGTGTTGAAGCTGGCAGGAACAACAACTGTAGCTAGAATGTTAGAAAGAGATGATTTTCAAAAAAGATATAAGAATAATGTTCCTATAGGAATACACGAGTTTTTTTACCCGTTAATGCAAGCATATGATTCAGTAGAGCTAGAAGCAGATATTGAGCTTGGTGGAACAGATCAAACCTTTAATATATTAATGGGGAGAACTTTACAAAAAACAAGAGGACAAGAACAACAAATTGCTATATTTATGCCAATATTAGAAGGCTTAGATGGTATTGAAAAAATGAGCAAAAGTTTAGGAAACTACATTGGAGTAAATGAAGAAGCAAATGTAATGTTTAAAAAGGTTATGGAAGTTCCAGATAATTTAATAATAAAATACTTTGAGTTAGCAACAGATGTACATCCAGATGAAATTAATAAAATAAAAGAAAGACTTAATAATGGAGAAAATCCAAGAGATATTAAGTTAGAATTGTCTAAAATTATAACAGCATTATATCATACAGAAGAAGAGTTAGAGGAAGCCATTGAGTTTTATAATACTGCATTTTCTAAAAAAGCTATACCTGATAATATACCAGAGTTAAATTTAAAGGGTGATACAATAAGAGATATACTAGATGATTTATTAAAAGAAAAATTTATACCAAGTAAAAAGGAGTTTAATAGGTTAATAAAGCAAGATGGAATTCAGCTTAATGGAGAAAAGATAAAAGAATTAGATACAAATATTAATGAAAATGATGTATTAAAAATAGGAAAGAAAAAGTTTGTGAAATTTATAAATATCAATTGATTTATTTTATTTATTAGTGCATTATTATGTGTAAATAATATATATAAAAAGAAAGATGGCGAAAAATATTATGACAATAAAAAGTGATTTAATAAAAGTTGAAACAGTAGTTAATGCACCTATAGAAAAGGTTTGGGAATATTGGGCAGCTCCTAAACATATTGTAAAGTGGAATAATGCTTCAGAGGATTGGCATACAACAGAAGCGAAAAATGATTTAAGAATTGGTGGAAAGTTTACTTCAAGAATGGAAGCTAAGGATGGTAGTTTTGGTTTTGATTTTGGTGGAGTTTATACTGAAGTAAGATTATATGAAGTTACTTCTTATGTTTTAGGTGATGGTAGAAAGGTTGAAATAAACTTTATAAATGAAGAAAATAAAACTAAGATAATAGAGAATTTTGAAGGAGAGAATGAAAATCCTCCTGAATTTCAACAAATGGGATGGCAGGCAATTTTAGATAATTTCAAAAAATATTCTGAACAAGTGGAGAATATTAATTAACATCAAATGCAACATGAATTATTTTATAAGAATTATACAAAGTAATTTACAAATAAAAGATAAACTAAATATAAAATAATTTGAAATGGTTTAAATTTCAGTTATAAGTAGGAGTTTAGTTGTTACTAAATATTAAAGATATCTATGTTTTACTTTTTATAAATAATACATAGATATCTTTTTTTATATTATTTTTTATAAAGTTTTATTTATAAATTTATAATACAATATAAAGTTTATTAATAAGTAAGTGAGGTGCAACAAACAACTTAAAAATAAAAGATTATGAAGTATTATTTATTATGTGACAATTTAGATCTCTTAGTATATTTTTTTCCGTTAGAATGAGATCCTTTCTTTTTTCCATTTTCAATTCCAATTTCTGATCCAGATTCAGAATACATTTTCCTAAGCTCAGCATTAGATTTAGGATGATCTTTTAATCTATTTTTATTATTATCTATGAAAATTTACCTCCTTAGATAAGATATCTATATTATTATTTCCGAAATAAAATAAAAAATAGTATATAAATAGATACTTTCATGGTACTTATTTACATTTAAGTGTGTAGTTTGATTTTAAAGATTAATTCAAGTTTCAACAAATTACAGGCTTTTTATTATTATGTTTTTATTAATTTGGAATAAATACTAAAAACATCTTTAAATGGATAAATTCATTTTGATTTTATTACAATAAAACAACATAATACTATAAAAAAAATACTATTTTTATACAGATTTAATATTTATATTAAAAAGATAATTATGTATAATGATTGTAATAGATTACAATCAAAAGATTGAAGTAATCGTTTACTTTTACTAGAATGATTATTTTTTATAAATAATTATTTATAAATCTTAAAGTCTGACAGAAAAAATATTAAATAGAAAGGTCGTTGGTATAAAAAAAGTAGAAAAGTTAATCTAATAGTTGATCACATTATTTGTAATTTAGGAAGTAAAATAACAAATTATAGAATAATTAAATGTATACAAAAAAGACTATATTCATTGTTAATTTGATTATCTATAAAGAAAGGAAGAAGAAGTATGAATAAAAAATTATTAAGAAAATATTTAGTTTCTTTTTTAAGTGCATCTATGCTTTTATCACAAGGTGTAAATATTGTTAATGCAAAAGAGGGTGTAGCAGTATCTGCCACAGAAGCCTCTACAAGTGTACTACATAGTGAAAATATGGAGTTTGATGGCACTGAGGTTGTTGCTTCTAAAAATAGTGAATCAATTCAAGAAAAAATTTCAAGTTTAACTGTACTAGATAAAGGAACTATAACAATTCGCTATAAATTGAAAAACACTGATTCAGTAATCGAATCTTTATTTGCTTTATCGCTACCAACTTCTGAGCAATCTTATGCAAGCGTTTACTTAAAACCTAAGACTAAAAAAGTAGGTGTTGAATTTAAAAATCTACCAAATAATAAAACTGCAGAGTTTGATTTAGCTGTAGATAATACAAATTGGCACACTATTAGTTGTGTATTTACAGGAAATAAGATAATTTTTTACTCTGATAGTAAAATAGTAGGGGAAGCTGATTTCAATGGAATGTTTAGTGATTTATCATGGAAAGATACTGCTTCAAAAGTAACTATTGGTGGTTTACATAGAAAATATGTTAGTGGAACTAGAACTGATACTTTTCTATGGCCATTTAGTGGAACTATAGATATAGTGGATGTTACTAATAAAGTTTCATCTGAAGACGATATCAAAAAGCTTCATGCTGTAACTACTGAAGATATTAGTAACGATAAAAGCTACATATGGCAACAAAATGAAAATGATATTTTTTACTATAGAATACCTTCATTAGTTAGAGCGAGTAATGGTAATTTAGTAATTGCTGCTGATGCAAGAAAGAAACATTATAATGATTGGGGAGATATTAAAACAGTAGTAAAGACTAGTAATAATTCTGGAGAAACATGGAGTGATAGTAAAACAGTTGTAGATACTCCTACACAACCATATTATACTAGTGAAACTATTGGTTCTAGATCAGATACTACTTCATCTATGTCAATAGACCCTGCACTTTTAGCAGCATCTAATAATGTAGTTTATATGATTGTTGATGTTATGCCTGAAAGCAGAGGAAAATGGTTTGATTGGGGTGGAAATGATAAAGGTTATTTAAGTGGTGCTTATAATTCTCAATTAGGAACTGGATATATAACTGTTGATGGAACTAAATGCTTAAAATTATTTGATAAAGATAATAATGAGTATTATGTGAAAAAAGAAAATAATCAAGGTGTTGTATATAAGATTACAGAGAAAAATGAAGATGGTTCTGTAAAAGCATATCAAGCAACTAATTATACTGTTAGCTATGGAACTGCAGATAATAATTATAGCGATTATGGAGATTTATATAAAGATGGTGTAAGTGCTGGAAATATTTATTTAACAAATGACTCAAAAGATCCAGCGGGACAAAATGGAGCGCCTATACATCAAGAGAATTCTAAAAAAGGTGAATTAAGAGTTCTTATAACTAATTATTTATGGTTATTCAAGAGTACTGATGGCGGTACAACTTGGTCAGAACCAACAGATATTACACCAAGTGTAAAAGAAGAATGGATGAGATTTATTGGTGCAGGAGCAGGAATTGGTAGTGAAATTACTAAGGAAGATGGATCAAAAAGATTAATTTTCCCTATTTATTACACAAATAAAAATGGTGGAGGAATTGGGTTACAAAGTAGTGCTATTATTTATAGTGACGACAATGGTGTAACATGGCAACGTTCTGAATCAGCAAATGATGGACGTGTTGTAAATGGAGTAAAAATTAGCTCACAAACAGCTTCTAAGACAGATTATGATATTAGTGAAAATCAAGTTATTCAATTAAAGAGTGGAACTTTACTACAATTTATGCGTACAACATCTGCAGATCAAAAGGTTCGTATAGCAAAGAGTACTGATTATGGTTTAACATGGGAAGATGACTTTATTGATAGTGGATTAAGAGATATAGGTTGTCAATTATCAGTTATTACAATGGAGCATAATAATAAAGAATACGTTGTATTTTCAAATCCAACTGGTGATGGTCCAAGTAAATCAGCAGCTAGATATAGAGGAGTTTTAAGAATAGGTGAAGTTCAAGAAGATGATTCAATTAAATGGTTAACTTCTAATGTAATTGAAAGAGGTAGATTTGCTTATTCAAGTGTTGTTGATTTAGGAGATGGCAATATTGGAGTAGCTTTTGAAGATAATGGAAATATTTCTTATTTAACATATAGTATTGATGAATTATTAGAAGCTAATAGTCAAGATGCAAATTGTGTTATTGAAGAAGTTACAAGACTTAATGATAATAAAGATTTAACTGTTGGAGATGAAGTATTAATTCAAGTAAAGATGAATCAAGAGTTAATAATGACAGGAAAACGTGAATTAGATATTAAAATTGGAGAAACAAGTAAAAAAGCAAAATATGTTTCAGGAACTGGAACAAATACATTTATCTTTAGCTATACAATAGCAGAAGAGGATATTGGAAAATTAATAGTTGTTGGTTTATCAAGTGATACAATAACTCAAAATCAATATTTATGGAAGTTAGCTTCACCAAGTAAGAGTTATGACTTAGGAGAGCTTTATGATGTTAAGTATGACGATTTAAATCATGTTTTCAATGGAGATTTTAGTAAAAATTCAAATTGGATATTAAAAGAAGGTGGAAATGCGTCTGCAAATAAATTAGAAGGAGATAATTACTATGGTAGTATTGCAAATGGAACTAGTGATGATTATCTTGTTCAATATGTAGATGTTGAAGCAGGGAAGAAATATAAATTAACAGCTAAGGTTAAAGTTGATTCTGAAAATAATGAGGTACCAGGAGTGTTCTTAGTTGTAAAATACGGAATTAGTAGAAACTTCAAACAAATAGAAGTAAAAAATACTGATGGATGGCAAACTTTTGAAATTGAATTTATACCTGCAGAAGGAAATAAAAAAGTTCTTGTAGGTTTAATTAAATATGCAGAAGGTAGTAATATTGAAAAATGTAGGAGTGCAACTGTAAGTATTGATGATGTTAAGGTTCTTCAAGAAAAAATTTCTGATACTGAAGTTAAGTGGATGGATGATTTTAATGGAACTAGTCTAGATACAAGCATATGGGGATACGAATTAGGACGTATTAGAGGTAATGAACAACAACACTATGTAGATAGCAAAGAAAACGTTTTTGTTAAGGATGGAAATCTTACATTGAAAGTTACAAAAAGACCAGAACAATACCAATATAGAAATCCATTTCCAGGAAAAGATCCTAGACAAATAATTTATAATTCTGGAAGTGTAAGAACTGCTGGTCAAAAGGAATTTTTATATGGACGTATAGAAATGAGAGCTAAACTACCAGAAGGAAAAGGAGCATTCCCAGCATTTTGGACATTAGGTGCAGATTTCTCATTAGATGGATTAATTGATTTAGATCAAGCTTATGGATGGCCAACTTGTGGAGAAATTGATATTATGGAAATGATTGGTGGTCCTACTGATGAACGTTTAAATTTAAATGAAACACCAGCAGTTAAGACTGGAGATCAACAAAGTAATAAAAAGATTTATGGAACACCACACTTCTATTGGGCTAATACTACAGATTCCGATAAAGATGGAAGTTATGGACAAAATTATAATAATGCAAGTGGTGGAAATGCTACATTTAGAGAAAATCTTTCTAATGACTTCCACATTTTTGGAATAAACTGGACTGAAACAAAGATTGAATGGTATGTAGATGGTGAAATATATAATACTATATATTTTGATGATTTAACTGATGCTCAAATGCAAGCAGCTAAAGCAAGCTTAAATAGGCCACAATATATTCAATTAAACCTTGCTACTGGTGGTAACTGGGCAGGAGATGCAGGACAATATTTAGCTGAAGATAATACTCAATTTGTAATAGACTGGGTTAAATGGTCACAAAATAGTGAACAAGAAGCTGCTGCAGCTAAGTATTATGAAGATATGCCTACACTTACTAGTAAATTAAGTAGTGATAGTAAAAATATTACTATAGTTAAGGGACAAACTGTAGATTTATCAAGTTATGTACAATTAAATGCTGAAAATACATCAGAGCAATACGAAGTTAGATATTCTATAGATAATGAATTTATGTTTGTAAATAATGGCATTGGACCAAATGAAACAGGTCAAACAAAAGTACAATTAGTATATTCAAGTACAAGTGCAAATGGTTTGAAAAAAGCATTAACAGATTTAGATGCTGGAGTTTATAATATTCATTATACAGCTGTACCAAAAACAACAACTACAGCAATATCTGGAAAAGTTTCTGCAACAAGTAAATTAGTTAGAAAAACTTTAAAGTTAGTTGTTCTTCCTAAAGAATTAACTGGTATTGCTGGAAATCAATTATCCTCTGTTGAATTACCTACTGGATGGTCATGGGAAAATCCTGAAGCAACATTAGATAATAATGTGGGAAATTACAATGCAGTATTTACTAATACAGCTAATGATACAAATCAACGTACAACAGCATTAACATTATCTGTAAAAGTACAAGCTAATCAATAGATATAAGAGTTAGTTAAAATAGTGCTGTAAATATAAATATCCCAGTAAATAATTTATGATTTTGTTTACTAGGATTATTTAATAAAAATTTTTAAAATTATCCTTTTAAAATTTAATGAAATTTTATGATATAATTTAAGTAAGATTAGCCTGTAATTTGTTTTGCAAGCGTAAGTTCAGTTGCAGCAAACTACAGGCTTTTTTATTTTATTTTAAAGCTTTAAGTTTATTTAAAAGGTCAATATATTCTCCTTCTAGTAGTTCCTTTTTCTCTAGATTGGTTTCAAAGGATAATAAAGATATTACTTCAGAAAGTTTGTTTTCTAATAGCATTATTTTTTCTTTATTTGCCTTTTCATTTTTAGAAGCTTTAGGTTTAGACTTAAAATTCATATACTCATCATAGCTACCATCAAATTTATGGATTTCATTATTTTCTATTTCTAATATATAGTTGCAAATGTTTGAAATGAATTTTCTATCATGAGAAACTATTAATAAAGTTTTATTAGTATTTTTAAGAGCATTTTCAAGAGATTCCATGCACTTAATATCTAAATAGTTAGTAGGCTCATCAAGAATAATAATATTATTATCAGAAAGTAATAGCTTACAAATAGCAACCCTTACTTTTTCACCACCACTTAGGGTAGAAACTTTTTTATAGACAGTATCACCTTTAAATCCAAAACCATCAAGATTAATTCTAATAAAACTTTCTTGATATGAGGAGTTAACTTGAATATTTTCTAATATTGTTTTGTCTTTATTTAGTATATCCTGTTCTTGATCAAGAAATCCAAATATAACATTATTTGAAATTTTTATATTTTCATTATCATTTTTTATTAATTCTTTTAATAGAGTACTTTTACCAGAGCCGTTTTTACCAATTAGAGCTACCTTCTTACCTTTTTTTATTTTAAAGTTAGCATTTGATAATAATATTTTATCATTTACTATAAGATTTAAGTCCTTAACTTCAATAGGATTTTTGGCTGTAAGTTCTAAACTTTCTATTACATTTATTTTTACTTCTTTTATATCTTTTGGTTTTTCTTTTACATCTAGATGGTCAATTCTACTTTTAATTGCTTTAATGTTATTATCAATATTTTTCTTAGCTTTTTGACCTCCCATTTTATGAAGTCTTGCTTCTGAATTACCCATTCTTTTAGGAGTTCTTTTTATATTGTTTTTAAGCCCTTCTTTCACTAGGATCGCTTCTTCAAGCCTTCTTTTTTCTGTTATATATGAGTTATATTCATTAGTTTGTCGTTCTCTTTCTAATTTTTTTAGATCTAAATATTTTGAATAGTTACCTCTATAGAAGTTCACTTTCCCATCTTCAATTTCAACTATGATATTGCATAAAGCATCTAGAAAATTTCTATCATGAGATACTAAAATAAAGGAGCCAGTATGATGTTTAAACATTTTTTCTAAAGCTTCAATACTATTACTATCTAAATTAGAAGTAGGTTCATCTGCAATTATTAATTCTTTATTTTCACTTAAGGCATTAGAAATTTTAAGCTTTACTTTTTCACCACCAGATAAATAATCTTTATATTCTTTAGGAGCATTAAATAAGCTAGTGACCTTACTAATAGAAGAATTTTCTTTATAGTTTTCTATTTGGCTAATATAAGAAAAGCTATTAGTTAAATAAACACTTCCAGAATCAGCTTCTTCTTCACCTATTAATATTTTTAAAAGAGTACTTTTACCAGCACCATTTTCACCTACTAATCCTATTTTATCTCCTTTTAAAATTTCAAATTTCTTGATATCTAATATTAATCTATCTCCATAATATTTTTTTACATTATTCATTAATGCTAATTGCATAAAAAAATCCCTCCTTATTTTTGGAGAGAGCTATAGACAAATAAAAAAGGCAACACAAATAAACCTCTAGTCAATAATCTACTCTCCATAATTTTGCGCACAAGAAAAAAGCCTAAAGACCACTTTTATATGCACTAAACTAAATTAAAGTAGATTACATTCTCATTATTGAAATTACCTTTACCTTTCCTATAATAAATTTATTTGAAGAAATAATTTCCTCATTTATATTATATATAAAATTTGTTTTTTTAGATAGTGTAATGTTTAGAAAATTATAAAAAATATGTGATTTTAGCTTTATATATAAAATGGTATAATTAAAATAATAATTTAGAAGAAAGGAAGAGGTATGAGTAAATTTTTAAAAAAAGAAATTAACAAATTAAATAAAAAAGAAAGTAAAATAATTAATAAAAAAAGCAATAAGATTATTAAAGATAAATTAACACCAATCTCTGATAAAATAGAAGAAAAGATTCCAGATAAGTTAAAATCAACACTAGAAAGTGCTTTTTATAATGCTTTTAAGGTAATTTTTAAAAATGGCAGTAAATATATAGAAAAGCTATATGATAAAGATAAGATAGAATTAGAACATGAGGTAAATGATAAGTATTTAAATAAGAAAATGACAAGAAAAAGTTTAAAGTTAATTGATTCTCATGGAAAGAAAAGTAAATTGTTAAATTCAACTATTTCTACCTTTGAGGGAGTAGGGTTAGGGCTTCTAGGAATAGGGATACCTGATATTCCACTATTTATTGCTATGATTTTAAAAACTATATATGAAATTGCTTTAAGCTATGGATTTAATTATGAAGATGAAGGCGAAAAAATATATATTTTAAATTTAATTAATGTTGCATTAACAAGTGAAGAAGAAAAATTGGTATATAGTGAAAGATTAAATAAAATAGAAGAAAAAATTCAAACAGGTTTGCAGTTAGAAAATCTTTTAGATGAAGAAATCAAAGAAACATCCAGAGTATTATCTAATAATTTGTTAATAGCTAAGTTTATACAGGGCTTACCAATTGTTGGTGTAGTAGGTGGAATTACAAATTATAAATTTATTAGCAAGGTAAGCAAATATGCAAGGATTAAGTATAAGAAGAGATATTTAAATAAATATTAGATTATTATAATTTTATTTTTAGAAAGGTGAGTAAATGAAAAAAACAATAGGAATACTTGCGCACGTAGATGCAGGAAAAACGACATTTTCAGAACAATTATTATATCATACAAATAGTATTAGAAATAGAGGAAGGGTAGATCATAAAAACTCTTTTTTAGATTCTCATAATATAGAAAAGGAAAGAGGAATTACAATATTTTCTGATCAAGCTATTTTTGAAATAGGTGATTCAAAATATTATCTTATTGATACACCTGGACATATAGACTTTAGCTCAGAGATGGAAAGAGCATTAAGTATATTAGACTATGCAATTTTAGTAATAAGTGCAGTAGAAGGAATACAAGGTCATACTTATACTATTTGGTCATTATTAAAAAAGTATAATGTGCCAACCTTCTTTTTTATTAATAAGCTGGATAGAACAGGTGCTAATTTAGAAAAGGTATTAGAGGAAATAAGAGAAGATTTAACTAGTGATATATGCTATATAAATAAATTAAATAATCTTGAAGAAGAATTAATAGAATTTATATCAGAAAGAGATGATAATCTTTTAGAAAGATATTTAAATGGTGATTATAATGAAATGGAATGGATTTATAATCTTAAAAAGCTAATAAAAGAAAGAAAAATTTATCCTTGTCTTTCTGGAAGTGCTCTTCAAGATGATGGAATTGAAGAATTTATAAATATATTTAATCAATTATCCTTTAGTGAATATAAGGAAAATGATAATTTTTCAGGACGAGTTTATAAAATAAAGCATGATAATAATGGAACTAGGCTCACATTTATAAAAATATTAAAGGGAAGTTTAAAGGTTAGAGATGAATTATCTTATGGTAAAGGTAATGAAATAAGTGAAAAAATCAGTGGTATAAGAATTTATAATGGAAGCAAATTTAGTACAGTAGATAAGGCTATTGCTGGAGATTTAGTTGCAGTTACTGGACTATCTATGTTTAAGGCTGGTGATGGTATTGGAGAAATAAAGGATAATATAATCTTTAATATGACTCCTACATTAAAATCAAAGGTTATTTTTGATGATAGTTACAATATTAAAGATGTACTAAGATACTTTAAAATATTAGAAAGTGAAGATCCAGCTTTAAATGTTATCTGGAATGAAGCAGTGCAAGAAATACAAATTTCAATTATGGGGAAAATTCAATTAGAAGTATTAAAAGAAGTATTAGATGAAAGGTTTAATTTAAAGATAGACTTTGGGCCTTGTGAAATAATGTATAAAGAAACCATAGATAATATGTCTTATGGATATGGACATTTTGAGCCATTAAAACATTATGCAGAAGTTCATTTAAAATTAGAACCTAATAATAGGGGAGAGGGAATAACCTTTGAGAATAAATGTCATGCAGATGATTTAACTACAGGACATCAAAATTTAATTAAAACACATATATTCGAAAGAAATCATCATGGACTTTTAACTGGCTCACCTATTACAGATATAAAATTCACTTTGTTAACTGGAAGAGCTCATAATAAGCATACAGAAGGTGGTGACTTTAGAGAAGCTACTTATAGGGCTATTAGACAAGGATTAGAAAAGTGTGAGAATGTGCTTTTGGAACCATATTATAAATTTAAGATAGATGTTGATTTAGAGTATATGGGAAGAGTGATTTCAGATATACAAAGATTAAATGGTACTTTTGATCCTCCAGAAACAAAGTTAAGTAAGGTTACTATAATAGGAAGGGGACCTGTAGCAACCTTTATGGATTATAGTGCAGAGATTCTTACTTTTACAAAGGGCAAAGGAAGTATAAATTTAATTTTTGATGGCTATGATATTTGTCATAATCAAGAGGAAGTAATAGACAAGTTAGAATATGATAAAAATGCTGATATTGAATATTCATCAAGCTCAATTTTTTGTTCTAAAGGTCAAGGATTTGTGGTTCCTTGGATGAAGGTGGAGGAATATTTGCATTGTGAAATAAAAGAGTAAAAAAATAAAGCAGAGACTGTTATTTAAATTAGTTTCTGCTTTATTTTTTATGTTTATAATATATAAATTTAAATATAGTACTAGAATTATAGATATGCTTCTATTTTAAAATTAATAATTAGAATAAGTGAGCTAATAGTTTATTACCTTCTTCAAAAACAGTTATAGTAAAGTAATTCCATGGTACTATAGTTGCACCAACTCTAGATATTGCAACTCTAATTTTAAAGGTTAAACCAGAATTAACTTTAGAATTTACGCCTTCATAAGTTACTCTATCTAATCTTACTATCATTTCTTCACCAGTAGATAATTCCATTTGAGATCTTAATGAGTTTAAATCTTTAACAAGCTTTTCTTTATCTTTTTCAGTTATTTTAGTATAGCCTTTATCAGCAGTATTATCATACGAAACTAGATAATCATATACTGAAGAATCCTCATTTAGGTACGAATATAATAAATCATTAATAAAATCAGTTTCTTTGTATTCACCAGGAGTATAGAAAATTGATTTTTGATCATCATAAATATTTGAACCTTCTTTAATCAGTGAAAGATCTTTTGAAGAGGCATAAGTTTTTCCAAAAGCCTGAAATGTGGTTGGTTGTATAGGTTCTTTAATATCTTCTTTAGTTTCTTCCTTTTCTTCGGAAATAGATATTTCAGTATTATTTAGATTTGAATCATTTTTGCTGTTAGAAGTTGAGCAACTAATTAATGTGAAAGATAAAGAAAGTAATAATAAAAGAAATAAATAATTTTTTTTCATTATATCCTCCGAAAAATCAATAGATTTGTGTATTATGTAATTTATTTTATGATAAATAGAAAGAAAAGTAAATTGCTATAATTATTGATAATAAGATTCAATAGAAATATAATAAAATAGAATAATTAATAGGAGGACATAAAAATGTCAGTAAAAATGTTGCATACTTGTATAAGAGTAATGAATTTAGAAAAATCTTTAAAGTTTTATCAAGAAGCTTTAGGATTAATTGTAACAAGAAGAAAGGATTTTCCAGAGCATAAATTTAGTTTAGTATATTTGTCAAATGTAGAAGGCGGATATGAAATAGAGTTAACTTACAATTATGATGTGGAAAAGCCATATGAATTAGGTAATGGATTTAGTCATATAGCAGTAGAAGCAGAAGATTTAGAAGCAATGAGAGAAAAACATGTTTCTTTAGGCTACGAAGTAACACCACTTAAGGGTCTTCCTGGAACTAAACCTTCATACTATTTTGTAACAGATCCAGATGGTTATAAAATAGAAGTAATAAGAGCTAAATAATATTAATCTAGTAACTTGTAAAAGTTACTAGATTTTTTTAAAAAAATATACATATACTAATTAATAGTAAATTGAATTGATAATTATTATTAATTAGTATATAATTAATTTATAACAAAAGTGGATAAATTATTCTAAAAAGGATGAAGGTGTATATATATGAGTAAAATATCAATTATTGGAGCAGGAGCAATTGGAGCAACTACTGCCTTTGCCTTATTACAAAAGGGAGTTGCTAGAGAAATAGTAATTAATGACATTAATCAAGAAAAAGCATTAGGTGAAGTTTTAGATTTAATGCATGGAAGTGCTTTGGCTAGTCCATGTAATGTTACACTTGGAGCCTTAGAAGATACTAAGGATTCAGATATTATTATAATTACTGCAGGAGTAGCACAAAAACCTGGAGAAACAAGATTAGATTTAGTAGATAAAAATTATAAAATTTTTAAAAGCTTTGTACCTACATTAGCAAAATTAAGTCCAAATGCAATACTTTTAGTTGTTTCAAACCCTGTAGACATACTAGCTTATATGACTTATAAGCTATCAGGATTCCCTAAGGAAAGAGTTATTGGATCAGGAACAGTGTTAGATACAACTAGACTTAGAAGTTTATTAGGTAAATATTTTGGAGTAGATGGAAGAATAGTGCAAGGCTATGTACTTGGAGAACATGGAGATAGTGAATTTGTTCCATGGTCATCTTTAACAATTGGAAACATTCCAATTGAGAATTTCTCAAATCAATTACAAATTGAATGGGATAAAGCTACAGAAAAAGTTATTGCTGATGATGTAAAAAATGCAGCTTATGAAGTTATTAATAGAAAAGGTGCAACAGCATTTTCAGTTGCAGCTGTTTTAACAAGAATAGTTGAAGCGTTTTTAAAAGATGAAAAAACTATATTATCAGTATCTACTTTATTAAATGACTATTATGGAGTAAATGATACTTATTTAAGCGTGCCAACAATAGTTGGAAAAAATGGAGTGGAAAAAGTGTTAAATATTGAATTTTCTGAAGAAGAAAAAGAAAAATTTGTTTCATCAGCTAATTTAATGAAAGAATATATCGATAGAATTAATGAAAACTAAATATTTATTATAAAAATGAAAAGTAGACTATAACTTATTTAATAAAGCTATAGTCTACTTTTCATTTTTATAAATTTTTATATAAGTTTTAAAATAATAAAGTTATACATATTATAGATTAGTTAATATTTTAATTAGAAAGGAATTTGTATGACGAGAGAAATTTTAAATAGAGCAATTAAAAATAAAGTTATAGGAAAAATATTTATATTTTTATTTTCAATAATTTTAATATATTTACTATGTTCAATATATTTTATTAATCACTTATTTATTAATACTAAGGTTAATGGGATAGATTTATCATTAAGAAAGTATAACGAAATAAATGAAGTTTTTTATAATTCTATAAATGGATATAGTATAAATATAGTAGGTAGGGATGGAAGAAGTGAGATAATTGATGGAAAAGATATAGAGATAACTTTTAATAAAAAAGATATTAAAAAAGAAATAAAAAGTCAACAAAATCCAATTATGTGGGGTAGTTCTTTAATATTAAAGAAAGAGTATTATATAGAAGATTTAATTGATTACAACAAGTACAAGCTAGATGAAATAATAGACAAGTTAGATATTCTTACTAAGAATATAGAAAAACCAATTAATGTTAGTTTTAAATATTTAGATGGGATTTACGTAATTGAACCAGAAGTATATGGAAATAAAATAGATAAAGAAAAATTAAAGAAAGCTTTAAGTAATAGTATATATAAAGGCGATGCTGTAATTAATTTAAATGAAAATCAATGTTATGAAGAGCCAGCATTTACTAGTGTTTCTGAAAAAACAATGGAAACAGAAGAAGTATTGAATAAATATATATCCACAAAAATAACTTATTTATTTGGGGAAAATAAAGAGGTTTTAGATGATAAAATTATAAAAGATTGGCTTTCGGTAAATGAAGATTTAGATGTTGTTTTAGATGAAAAAGCTTTAAATGAATATATAACATCTCTTTGTAATAAATATAATACAGTTGGAATAAGCAGGGAATTTAAAACATCTACAGGGAAAACCATAGAAGTAGAAGGTGGATATTATGGTTGGAAAATAAATTCAACAGCAGAAAAAAAGCTACTTAATGATTATATAAAATTAGGAGCTATTATAGAAAAAGAACCTCTATATAGTCAAGAAGGGTTATATAGAAATGAAGATGATATAGGAAATACTTATGTTGAAATAAATATATCAAGGCAATATATGTGGTTTTATAAGGAGGGAAAAGTTATAGCAGAAGGAGGGGTAGTCACAGGGGATCCAAGAAAGGGTTATTCAACCCTTAAAGGAACATATATGATTAATTATAAACAAAAAGATGCAGTTTTAAGAGGACCAGGATATGAAGCAAAGGTTAATTATTGGATGCCCTTTAATGGGAATATAGGAATTCATGATGCTAGTTGGAGATCTTCTTTTGGTTATAATATTTATCAAAACAATGGAACTCATGGATGTGTAAATTCACCTCTAAGCCTTGCTAAAAAAATATATGAGAATATTGAAGCAGGCACACCAGTTATATGTTATGAGGAGTAAAAAAATAATAATTTTATGATTAGTGCATTGAATTGTTTGGATTAAAGGTAAATTTAATTTGAAATTAGAGTTTTAAAATTAGCTTTATTTAACATATATACCTTTTTATTGCTTAAGGGATTATAATAATATTACCATGTGAATAAATTCTTATAAATTCCTTACCATCAGTGTAAGAAAATATAGATATTATTGGATATAGCAAAGAATGTAATAGCTATATCCTTTTT